>CAYQRI010000188.1:0-1693 GCA_964420085.1 uncultured Ruminiclostridium sp. | reverse complement strand
GCACGACAGACTCTGACTCTGTTTGTGAGGGTTCGAATCCTTCTCCCGCTGCCAAAAAAAGAGCAAGAAATCGTTGAAAGCCAACGATTTCTTGCTCTTTTTGCGTGTGAAATAGACAGAACAGAAAAGCCCCCAAAAGCAGGTTTATGGGGCTTTTCTGGGGTTTGTGTGTGGGAAAAGTGTGGGAAATTTTCAGCAAGTTTTAATGAAGAAGGAAAAAGCCGGAGGCACCAACGCCTCCGGCTTTTTCTATACCTTGTTCACTCCCTCGTTGCCTTCACCGCTCTTAACGCCATCACCGCCGCCTGATACCGTGGCACCAGCTCACAAGGGTTCTCCCCGTCCGTAATCCCCAACTTCACCGCTTCCTCCAGCTCCTTCTCCGCCCACTCAGGCACAGGTTGCTTTGCTTCGTGTGCCTGCGCTTCCTTTAGGATTGCATAGCACTGCTCCGGCGTAAGCTTCTCTAAAATCTGTCTTCCGTTCATATTCTCCTCCATTTCTCCATCCAAGATGGCATTCACATTTTCTGCAATCTCTCCATGCCGACTGTAAAGCCAGTCCCCCGGGCAAGCCTTATTCGCAAACCACCGATGCACCGTCATATTCTGGAGCCACGTCTTGCCGATCAGGCTCTTGTCCCCCTTCCACCGCAGCCGCCCAATGCCGGGGTTCCGGCGGCAGATATCAACCAGCAGGTCAATGAGGGCGGCGTAGGCTTTTGGCGTGACGGCATAAGGGTGCTTTGTATCGCTTGCCACCTCAATGGTAATGCTGCGCTTGTCGTTTGCGTAGGAGGACGTACACATGGAGGTATCTCTCTCCTCAACAAACAGCGCAACCCGCCCGTCGAACCCAATGCCGTAGTTACAGCTTGCCCGGCGGGAACGCTTGGCAAAGACACTGCCCAGCGTCTCGACGCTGCACTGCCCCACCACACAGTGGATGGACACCGTATCAATCTGACTCCCGCCCCTGCCGATGTACTTGTTTGGCGAGATGCAGCGATATGTAACCAGTGGGCTGTTACTCATGAGCTGTCACCTCAGGCAGTCCCGCCACGCTGGTAAGCATACTCAGCACACCCGCAAGAGCGGACGTAGAAAGCACGACAAGCCAATCAACCGAACTTAGCATAGCAGCTGCACCAATCGTTGCCACCGCTGTCTGCGCCATGGTCTTGACGGCTCTGACCGATGCTGCATAGAGCCAATCCAAATTTAGTTTCTTCATTTTGTTTTCTCCTCCAAGTCGTCAATGCGGTGGTTCGCCACACGAATTTTTTCTTCGACCACAGGCATTCTTTTAGCAAATCCGTTGTGCTCTCTGACCTCACGGGTCAGCTCTTCCAGCTTGGTTTCTGTGACCTTTTGGGACGAGCTGTTAGAGAGCAGCACGCCGATGAGCGTCACGGCACCCGTAATGAGTGCGATAATAATTTCTGTCAATTGATACTCCTTCCTTCCGATGCCGTTTTTCTGGCATCGGGCGGTGCTGTTTTAGGGGGTGGGATTGAGCAGAGCCGTCAGCTCGTTGTACTCCACTTCGGAGAGCTTCCCCGCCGCAAAGAAGATATCCAGCTTTTCAGCAAGCCCTTCCGTGCGCTTCAGCTCGATGAGCCGCTTTAGTGTACGATACAGCATTTAATTCACCCCCAATTCAAGCAAAGTCAATCGGTAGTCAAGGTCAACCA
>CAYQRI010000187.1:0-1721 GCA_964420085.1 uncultured Ruminiclostridium sp. | reverse complement strand
CGATCCCGAATCCGCTGGGCGGACGGCTCGTGGTAGACCAGCTTTTTTCCAAAGGCCTCTGCAATGGAGTTTTTCGTCAGGTCATCAAAGGTGGGACCAAGCCCGCCGGTTGTGATGATGATATCCGCTCGTGTGCGGGCAAGCTCCACCGCTTCTTTCACACGCACGGGGTTATCCCCCACCACGGTGTGGTAATAGACCGAAATTCCCAAAACGGACAGTCCTTCGGAAATCATTTGTGCGTCGGTGTTGGCGATATTACCCAGCAGAAGCTCAGTGCCGACGGCAATCAGTTCAGCGGTATGGCTCACGGCTGCAGCACCACCCTTTCGATTCCTTCGACGGCTCGTTCGATGAGTGCATCACAATCGAGCAGCGCTTCCGCCTCCCGCACCTCCTCCAAGGTGGGTCTTGTCTTGGGGTGGCGGGGGGTAAAGACCGTGCAGCAGTCCTCAAAGGGCAGGATGGAGGTTTCAAACGTGCCGATTTTACGGGAAATGCGAATGATTTCCTCCTTATCCATGCCGATGAGCGGACGGAACACGGGCAGTGTCACGACCTCACCCGTCACCGCCATAGCTTCCATGGTCTGGCTGGCAACCTGACCTAAGGATTCGCCCGTGACCAAGCCGTGTGCCCCGATGCGCTCCGCTACGCAGCCCGCAATCCGCATCATGAAGCGGCGCATGAGAATGGTGAACAGGGACTCGGGACAGGCACGGCGCAGCTCCTCTTGAATCTCGGTGAAGGGGACAACGTGGACGTGCAGACGACCGCACCACGGCGTGAGAAGCTGTGCCAAATCCAGCACCTTTTGTTTGGCTTCGGGGGAGGTATAGGGGTAGCTGAAAAAGTGGATCATATCCAGAGCAACGCCACGCTTTGCCATCATCCAAGAGGCGACGGGGCTGTCGATGCCGCCGGAGAGCAGCGACAGCGCATTGCCGCCCATCCCGACGGGCAGTCCGCCCGCACCTGGTGTGGGCACAGCGTGGACATAGGCAGCGAAGTCCCGCACCTCCAAATGCACCACGACCTCAGGGCTGTGCATATCAGGGGTCAAATTGGGGTAACACTCGTCCAGCTCTCCGCCCACAAACTGGCTGAGCTGGATGGAGGTCATGGGGAAGGATTTATCGGAGCGTTTGGTTTCCACCTTAAAGGTTTGTGCGGACACAAGCTGTTCATGCAGATAGCTTTTTGCGGTCTCCAAAATGGCTTCCTTTGTTTTTTCACAAGCTCTGGCACGGGAGAGACCCACAATACCAAAAAGCTGACGCAGGCTTTCGAAGGCACCGTCCAGATCACAGTCTAAGGACTGCGGCTCGACGTAGGTGATAGACTGGCGGGAATAGACACGGAACTTCCCGAATTTTTGCAGGCGGCGGCGGGCGTTGCCCATGAGGCGTTCCTCGAAGCCACGGCGGTTTAAGCCTTTGAGCACCATTTCTCCCATTTTCAGGAGGATAATTTCGTCCCCAACGGGGGGTGTTTGCGGTTGTTTCTTATAAAAACCCATATTGACTTCCTTTCCTATTTGTCCAATGACTGGGCATATTAGTCCTACTTTTTTATCCAACGTCCACACCGGGAACATAGGGTCTATTGAACCACAAAGGTACGAACTCGAATGAGAGGCGGCGCTTCGCCGCCGGGCGGGGGACGACGGCGACCTTCGGTCGCCTGAGGGTTTCGCCCTACCCGGGCGGGGGTTGTCCGCT
>CAYQRI010000186.1:0-1740 GCA_964420085.1 uncultured Ruminiclostridium sp. | reverse complement strand
TTCGATGTCATGACCAAGGGCAGCGGCGATGCCCGAATGCAGCCGCTGTATTTCCTCATCACTACCGCCGGGGATAACCAGAACAGCATCTGTTGGGAGGTACATCAAAAGGCGCTGGATATTATTGACGGCAGAAAGCATGATGCGACCTTCTATCCGGTCATTTACGGTGCGGCGCAGGAGGACGATTGGACAGACCCGAAGGTGTGGAAGAAAGCAAATCCCTCCCTCGGCATTACGGTTGGCATGGACAAGGTGAAAGCCGCCTGCGAGTCGGCAAAGCAGAACCCTGCCGAGGAAAACAGCTTCCGTCAGCTTCGGCTCAACCAATGGGTGAAGCAGGCTGTCCGTTGGATGCCCATGGACAAATGGGACAAATGCGCTTTTGCCGTTGACCCTGCCACATTGGAGGGGCGCATCTGCTACGGCGGACTTGACCTTTCCAGTAGCACCGACATTACCGCCTTTGTGCTGGTGTTCCCGCCTGCCGATGAGGAGGATAAATACAGCATTCTGCCATTCTTCTGGATTCCAGAGGACAACATCGACCTGCGTGTGCGCCGTGACCATGTTAATTATGACACTTGGGAAAAGCAGGGCTTCCTGCAGACCACCGAGGGCAATGTGGTGCATTATGGCTTCATTGAGCATTTCATTGAGGATTTGGGCACCCGCTACAACATTCGTGAAATTGCCTTTGACCGCTGGGGTGCTGTCCAGATGGTGCAAAATCTCGAGGGCATGGGCTTCACAGTCGTGCCCTTTGGACAGGGCTTCAAGGATATGTCCCCGCCCACCAAGGAACTAATGAAGCTTACCCTTGAAGAAAAACTTGCACACGGTGGTCACCCTGTGCTTCGGTGGATGATGGACAACATCTTCGTGCGCACCGACCCCGCCGGAAATATTAAGGCAGACAAAGAAAAATCCACCGAGAAAATCGATGGTGCGGTTGCCACCATCATGGCGCTCGACCGAGCCATTCGGTGTGGCAATGATATCGGTGCTTCAGTCTATGACGACCGAGGCATTTTGTTTTTATAAAGTAACGAGCCGTTGCATCTTTGCGATACAACGGCTCGGTTCGAGATTAGTCAGATTTTCTATAGTTGTGTTGTTTTTGCTGCGATAGGTGCAATGCTCATAATCTACACGATATTTTCGCCTAAAATAATTTTTGGCATAGTGGTCAAACAACGATTCCATCGCTTATAAAAATGCTCCAATCCAAGTTTTGAAACACGGGCATGGGTTTCTTCATCTTTCAAAGTCCAATGTAGCACATAAGTAACCTTGCCGACATTTCGTGTAAGACGAATTGGCAGTTCGCCCTCTTTCACTGCATTAAAATCAGCTTGTCTATGAGTGCGCTTGATATACTTTACCTCAATAACACCGTCCTGTGTCATATAAAAATCAGCAACCTCTTTCATAAGTTGCTCAATTTCATCTTGCTTGTCAATCTTTGCTTCGTATATGCAAATTTCATTGAACATATCGCTCACCTCATTTGAACAAAATATAAACACCCTTCGCAGGGCTTAATTTCATCAGCTACCGTTTTGCAAATATTTTGCACGGTGGCTGTTTCTATTTTAGCATACCACCATCCATTATTCTACTCTTTTCAAAGGAGGCCAACGCCATGAGTATTTTCCAATCCTTATTTCGTTCACGCGACAAGCCCCAGAACCGCACCAGTGGCAGCAGCTACGGCTTCTACTTTGGCGGCACTACCTC
>CAYQRI010000185.1:0-1746 GCA_964420085.1 uncultured Ruminiclostridium sp. | reverse complement strand
ACGACCTCTCCCGTGGCTGCGATGCCGACGAGGTCTACAAGATGGCAATCATCACTGCCGCTCTGGCATAAAAGCATAGACCAAACAAGGGGCTGCTGCAAAGAATTTTTTGCAGCAGCCCCTTTTGTGCGAGAAAGGGTAGAAACGAAGGCGAAATGGCGCTTGTATCACAAGGGAAAATTTGCTATCATCAAAGAAATGAAGGAGGGAATTTTATGAAAAAATTAGTAAGCTTGGTTTTGAGCTTGGTTTTGCTGCTCAGCGTGACGCTGCCTGCGGCGGCAACCAACGACTATGAGGAGGCAGCGCAGACCTCTGCGGAGGAGCTCTATGAATTGGGGTTGTTCCGTGGCACAGGCACGCAGGCAGACGGCAGCCCCATTTTTGCCTTGGACGAACAGGCAACCCGTGGGCAGGCGATCACCATGCTGGTGCGTCTGTTGGGTGAGGAGAGCGAAGCGCTCAAAACGAACTATACCCACCCCTTCCGTGATACCGGATGGGCAGAGCATTACATCGGCTATGCGTATGAAAACGGCATTTCAAACGGCGTTTCAACCACCAAATTCGGCACGGAGGACGCCATCGAAACGGCACAGTTTTTGACCTTGGTGCTGCGTGCGATGGGCTACAGCGAGGTGGATTGGCGTGACCCGTACCCCACCGCCGATGCGGTTGGTCTGGACTATTGGTCTGATGACTGTCTGCGGGGCGATATTGCGATCATCTGCCGCAGTGCGCTGGAATGCGAGCTGAAGGACAGCGGCAAGACCTTGTATGAGGATTTGGACGAGCGAGGTGTTTTTGACCAGACCCCGATACAGCCCGATCCGAAGCCCGATCCCCAACCCGACCCCCAGCCTTCCAAAAACTTTGGACCGCAGACAAAGCTCATCACCGACATCTACGTTTCCTCAGGCGATGATATGCTGCTGCAAATGGCGAACGTGGTGCAGGGACGCACCCAGCAGCTCAAGATTCATGTGCCTGCATGGGAGGAAAGCGGCTATTCGAAGACGCTTAACGCACAAATTGACCGCTATCCCGATTTGAAAACCTTCAATGTCTCTTGGATGGATGGCAGCGGTGTGCTGACGGTGGCGGTCGGCTATGACGATGCCGCCACAGCAATGGCGTATTTGGAGGGCAAGCGCAGCCAAGTGAGTGCAGACGTGCAGCAGGTTTTGGCGGCGGCACAGAGAGTCAAGGCAGAGGTAACCCACGCCGGCATGAGCGACTATGAAATTGTGAAAGCTTACCATGACTATCTGGTGAATTTCAATACCTATCGGGAGACCGGTGCCCGCAGCCACAGTGCCATTGGCGCACTGGTTGACGGCTATACCGTCTGCGAGGGCTACGCCGACGCCTTTGACCTGTTGTGCTATCTCAGCGGCATTGAGAACCTGCAAATCACGGGTAAGGGATTTTCCGGCGGCGGCTCTGAAAATCACGCTTGGAATAAGGTGCTGCTGAACGGCAGCTGGTACAACGTAGACATCACTTGGGATGATCCCGTGAGTACACAGCCCATTTTGCGCTATGATTACTTCCTCATCAGCGACAGTCAGCTGGGCAAGGATCATCAATGGTTCCTCTATCCCCACTGGCCGACCGCAAACAGCAACTATGCCTAAAGAACGGAAGAGGCTGTAAAAAAGTCCGTTTTCTCAAGCGCACTAGCAGTATAAGTTAGAAAAATCCCAGCAGTAGGCGAGAAATCTCTCGTTTTCTGCTGGGATTTGT
>CAYQRI010000184.1:0-1751 GCA_964420085.1 uncultured Ruminiclostridium sp. | reverse complement strand
GCTCCTGCTCCTGCTCCTGCTCCTGCTGCACCGGCAGAGATTGTTGTATCCGCTCCTGTCACACAGGCGGTTGCTCCTGCTCCGATGACAGAATTAAAACCACTGATTTCTCCTGATGTCCCGAGGGCCTTGGCAGAACTCATGGCAGCGAGCCACATTGCGGAAATTGAGGTTTTGCAGGTTATCGGAAGCACCGGCTATTTCACCGCTGACACGCCGTGGAGCGTGATGCAAGAGCAGGGCTTTGTGGATGGCTGGGTTATCCCAAACTGGAACTACATCACAGAAACCGTGGAATCAGACCCGAATAGACTGCCGTTTTAAATAAGGAGGAAATGACTATGGCTGAAAATACACAAGGCTACGCCCTCGATTGGGATAGCCAAATCGAAAACGACGGAAGCGATTATCTCGTTTTGAAAGAGGGAGACTACAACTTCGAGGTCGCCTCATTTGAACGGAAACAATTCCCCGGCAGCGCAAAAATTCCGCCCTGCAAAAAGGCGGAGGTCATGCTTAGAGTGGATTCCGACGACGGCGTCGCCATGTGCAAGACCGACCTCATCCTTTACTCCTCCATGGAATGGAAGATCGCCGAGTTTTTCCGCTGCATCGGGCAGAAGAAAAAAGGCGTTGCATTCGTGCCGAACTGGAGCACCATCGTCGGTGCGTGTGGGCGTGCACACTTCAAGCCACGTTCTTACGAGGGCAAAGGTGGCGAGATGCGTCAAGCAAACGATGTATCCGCTTTCTATGACGCAGACGAGGTTCCAACTGCCATTACATCCGCCCCGCAAAAGGCATGGGCTCCCCCTGCTGCGCCCTCCCCGGCACAGAACGGCGCTGCGCCTGCGTGGGGAGGGGGTAAATTCTAATGGCTATGCAGCTCAGGCCGTACCAGACCGAAGCCGTGGAAGCCGTAATCAATGATTGGGGGGAGCATCAGCGCACGTTGCTGGTGCTCCCCACTGGCACTGGTAAGACCATCGTATTTTCAAAAATCATTGAGCGCAGAGTGAAAGACGGTTCCCGTGTCCTCGTCCTTGCGCACCGTGGGGAACTGCTGGAGCAGGCAGCGGACAAACTGTTTTCTGCCACGGGGCTAAAAAGTGCCACGGAGAAAGCAGAGGAAACGTGCATCGGCACTTGGTATCGTGTCGTCGTTGGCTCCGTGCAGTCGCTCATGCGGGAAAAACGGCTCAAGCAATTTTCAAAGGATTTTTTCTCCACCATCGTCATAGATGAGGCGCATCACTGCCTTTCAGATGGATACCAACGAGTTTTGCAGCATTTCAGTGGTGCCAATGTATTGGGCGTCACCGCCACACCAGACCGTGGAGATAAGAAGGATTTGGGGCAATACTTCGACAGTCTCGCCTACGAATACACCTTGCCAAAAGCCATAAAAGACGGGTTCTTGGTGCCGATCAAGGCGCAGACCATACCATTAAAATTAGACTTGTCCTCTGTTGGGGTGCAGTCCGGGGACTTCAAAGCAGGTGACTTGGGCACGGCACTCGACCCCTACTTAAATCAAATTGCAGCGGAGATGGAAGCGGTGTGCTTCGATAGAAAAACCGTGGTCTTCCTCCCGCTGGTCAAAACCTCGCAGAAATTTACCGAGATATTGAATCGGCACGGGTTCTGTGCTGCTGAGGTCAACGGGAACAGCCAAGACCGTGCGCAGGTGCTTTCTGATTTCGACGATGGGAAGTATAACGTCCTGTGCAACTCCATGCTACTCACGGAAG
>CAYQRI010000183.1:0-1867 GCA_964420085.1 uncultured Ruminiclostridium sp. | reverse complement strand
AAAAGTTCCAAAATTCAATACTTTTCTCCATATATTTTCCATTCACAAAAGGCATACCTTTTGTGAATAACAGGGTATACGTCAGAGTCAGGTAAAAGGAGAACAGCATTCATGACGCAATATTCGAAAAGAAATCTATTGGAATCCTTGTCTGTATCCATAGGCTGTATCTGCCTTTCAGACCTACGTCAACCGCATCTGCAATCCGCCATTTGTGAGCAATTGGTCAGCATCAAACCAGAAGCGTATAGCCTCAATGTGTGGACAGATGCCATCCATTACCTATTAAATATCTCCCGTACCTTCTCCTCTCCGCAGGAGGCACATACATTTTTATGTCAGCAGCTATCTGAACTGTATCATCTGTCATAAACGAAAAATTCGGTCACCCCAACCTCCTCCGCATACAGCGAAGGCATTGAGGTGACCCTTATCGTATGCCCTATAAAGCGACCTGAACAATCGCATCAGGCATTTCATTATTTTGCCGCCGTCAGCTTATCCATATGATTCAGCACCGCCTGTGCACACTGTCCCGTAAAGAAGCCGGTGACAATACCCGCCAGCAGCAGGACAGGAGCATACCACGCCAAAGAAATCGTGCCGGAGACCCAAACCGCAACTGTAAGCTGTCCGACGTTATGCGCCAGTGCGCCCAGAATACTGAGCATCCAAATATGCTTCCGCTGCACAAAGGGACGGAGCAGGGACATCACCGCCCAGCACAAAATGCCGCCGGTCAGGCTATAAAGCAGCGCCATGACGTTGCCTACCACGATGTTGCCCAAGAAAATACGTACAAGCAGAATGGCCCCTGCTTCCTTCCAGCCGAACAGATAGAGCGCAAAAATGGTAATGACGTTGGCGATCCCCAGCTTCACGCCCGGAATGGCGAAGGGGAGCGGGATCTGCGCTTCAATCAGAAAGACGATCAGAGAAATGGCAGTCAGCATCGCCATGGTCGTTAGTTTTTTGATATTCATTATGAAACACCATCCAACGAAGAATTCTCGTCCGCAGAGGACTTTACCTCCACGACCAGCTGGTGGGGCAGGCAGACGATGGGGTCTGCTGTCTGGTTGGTTGCGCCTCTACGGACACAAACCTGATCGGTGCAGTCTGCTTCTGCAATCTGCACCTTGCCGTTTTCGATGATCAGAAGATTATAGCCGCCATCGGCACTGTCATAACGTCGTGTACAGTTTGTATCGAGGGGAAGCGTCTCGACCAAGCTCCCGTTTTGGTAAACCTCCGCTATGCTCCCCTCTTGTCTATGCTGGGATTGCAGGTAGAGCGCAAGGACGCAGAGTAGAACCAGAATCAGCAAAAAGAACAGGAATATCTTGGGGGAGATTTTACGAGAGGTATTATCCATAAAAAAATCACTCCATGCAACAGACGCAAGAGGCGTCCATAAAAACAGTTTTTTTAATTTTACTTCATTTTCGGTGAAATAGCAAGGTATCGTTTTGAGTCGTTTGTGTGGGTGTCCTTTGGTCACTGCTCCTCCCGCAGTTTTCAAAAAACGCCCGCCCCTTGGTCATCCGTTTGCATTCATCCACAAGCAACCGATGGGGAGATGAAAAGCGGGGTTTGCCCGCTTGACAAATTGGGAAAGATAGGATATGATGCCATGTAATAAAAGGGAGTAGCTGCCACAGCGTTTTGTGGATCCGTTTGCGTCAATACGAGACTTTTGGCTCCGCTGCGGATTGAAATGGCGAGACTTTTGTATCCATGCAAGGGGGCATTGGAACAAAAGGCTCGTTTTTTTTATTTAAGCGCCCGAGCCGTCCCGCCGTGGGCTAAGATCCGCAGCGGAACAAAAAGCGGAGGGAAGCCCCGCAGGGGATTTTCGCAGCTTTCT
>CAYQRI010000182.1:0-1888 GCA_964420085.1 uncultured Ruminiclostridium sp. | reverse complement strand
TGCGGATCACAAAGCCGCCGTGCGCCATGCCGCTGTGGTCACGGCTGAATTCCTCCTGCGAAATGAAATGTACGGTGGTATCATAGTCAGCAAAGTAATTGGGCATCGTCACAATTTCCCGCTCAATGCTTACCTTATCTGCCCCGTCCTTGGCCACCACGAAGCACTCTCTCTTGTGCTTTTCCCTGGTGGTGAAGGTCGGATTTTCCCCGTTTCTCACACGTTCCAACGCAGCGGGAACGGGAATGGTATACTGCTTGGCATCCAGAACCCCTTCGATGCGGCGAATGGCATCGGAGTGCCCTTGGCTCACGCCCTTCCCCCAGAAGGTATAGTCTGCGCCCTGCGGCAGCACGCAATTTCCCAGCAGGCGCTGCATACTGAACAGACCGGGGTCCCAGCCCACCGAAATCATGCTGATATGACCGCTCTGTTTGGCGGCTTTATCACAGGCTTCAAAATGCGCCGGAATATTGGCGTGATTGTCAAAGCTATCCACGGTGTTAAACCATGCAGCAAATTCGGGCGACTGCTTGGGGAGATCGGTTGCACTGCCACCGCACAAAATCATCACGTCAATTTGATCCTGCAATGCAGCGGCCTGACTGATCGGATACACCGCTGCTTCTTGGGTCAGGATACGCAGGGCTGTCGGCTCACGCCGTGTAAACACACCCGAAAGCTCCATATCCGGATTTTGCATGATCGCCAGCTCAACCCCTTTTCCGAGGTTGCCATAGCCCATAATTCCGATTCTAATTTTTTCGCTCATGTGATCCGTCCCTTCTTTTGCATAACGTAAGCATTGTGGCTTATTTAAGGCTATATTGTAGCATACATCCCACCCAGACGCAAATAAAACCCAACGCACGCACAGATATTTTCACTTTTGGACAACGGTGTCGGCACAGAATACGACGGAATAAAATATAAGTATTGGATTTCCCCCACAGGTTGGGTATACTGATGGTAGCAAGCGATGCTTCCGACACCCAATCAGCCCGCTCAAAAGATTAGGAGGTTCCCTATGTTAGGTAATTTTATCTATTCCAATCCAACTAAGCTCTATTTTGGTGCACAGTCTCTCGATTATTTGAACGAGGAGCTTCCCAAATACGGCAAAACCGTCCTGCTCTCTTATGGCGGTGGCTCCATCAAAAAGAACGGTATTTACGATGCCGTCCTAAAGATTTTGGAGGAAAACGGCAAAACCGTCATTGACGATGGCGGCGTGATGCCCAACCCCACCGTGGAAAAGCTCTATGACGGCTGCAAAAAAGCAAAAAACCACAACGTAGATCTCATTCTCGCCGTGGGCGGCGGCTCCTGCTGCGACTATGCCAAGGCAGTTTCCATCTCTGCCCACTGTGACGAAGACCCATGGGACAAGTATTTTCTCCGCTTTGAGGATGTCTCCCCCGATACAAAAATCATTCCCGTGGGCTGTATACTTACTATGGTCGGAACCGGCTCGGAAATGAACGGCGGCTCTGTCATCACCAACCATGCACAGAAGAAGAAAATCGGTCATGTATTTGGCGAAGCCGTGTTCCCTAAGTTTTCCATCCTCAATCCAACCTTTACCTTCACCCTGCCGCCCTATCAAATGCTCGCCGGTATCTATGATATCATGTCCCATATTTTGGAACAATATTTCTCCGGCGAGGATGACAACACCTCCGATTATCTCGCTGAAGGACTGCTCCGTTCCTTGATAAGCAGCAGCCGCATCGCCGCAAAAAATCCAACGGATTACGAAGCACGCAGCAATATTATGTGGATTGCAACCTGGGCGCTGAACACCCTGATTGAAAAGGGAAAATCGACCGACTGGGAGGTGCATATGCTCGCCCACGCCATAGCGGCCCTCACCGATGCCACCCACGGC
>CAYQRI010000181.1:0-1949 GCA_964420085.1 uncultured Ruminiclostridium sp. | reverse complement strand
CCATCGTCCAGCCACTGTGCTGTTCAATCAGTTCGGTGTAATACCGCACCTGCGCTGAAAAAGAGTTGAGCTGGTCAGCCGAGTCACTGCTGACGCGGGCATATCCTGCCACCAGAAGTGCCGCCGCTTCCGTATTCACACTTGCCTTGATTTTAATAATTTCTCTCTGAGGGGGCAAGGCACTTGTTCCTTGTATTTCCAATGCTTTCATGGCTTTTTCGCCTCCTTCCTTAGTCACCAACACTACCACAACGAGAGTTCAAAAGCTATACTCAATCCTACCAAAGATAGATGGGTGAGAGTTCATTCTCCGAAGCAATGCGCTGAGCAGTGATGTCAGCCTCGGTGCGGCTGATGATGCCCTGTTCCAGCAGGGTACGAATCATCTCCAAAAGCATGGAAAAGTTGTTTTGGTTCAAGCTTTCAAGTGTTGCTGTTTTCTGCATGATGCTTCCTCCGATTCTGTAAAATGAGAAAGCGCCGGGGCAAGCCCAACGCTGATTTTGAGTGCTTCGTCAATTTGGGAAAGGCTCTCGCCGCTTACTCTGCCGATGTAGCTACCGAGCCTGCTGCGGTCGATGGTGCGAAGCTGCTCCAGCAGCACCACCGAGCTTTTGCTGATACCCTTGGTACTGCCGATTGCCACATGGGTGGGCAGCGGCTTTTTGGGGCTGGCGGTGATGGCGGCTGCGATAACGGTTGGGCTGTGGCGGTTGCCAATGTCGTTTTGCAAAATGAGGATGGGGCGAATACCACCCTGTTCACTCCCCACCGTGGGGCTTAAATCTGCGTAGTAAAGCTCGCCCCGCAGAATGGGCCTGCATTGTTTTTCCAAGGGTTCACCTCTTTCCTGTGCGCTCACTTAATGGCACAAATATAGGGACCGCCCTGTTTTGTGGGCAGAGCGATCCCCATCGCTTCTGACATTAAGTCAATTTTTCTTTGCTGTGCTTAATTCGACACTACTACCCAAGCACAAAATGGCGATGATCTAAACTGCGGCAGGCTTGGCCGCATCATGGGACTTTCACCCCCACCGGGATCTCCGCTGGCTGCCCTCCTTTGTTGCGACGGTTTTATCACGCTCGACTTTAGGACGGGACAGAAGTATCATTGTAGGCTGACGGGATCATTGCGAGACAGGCTGCCACAGCCTGTTTTACGGTCGGATGGGTAACGCTTTGCACCTTATTTGGCCGTCTTTGGTGGGCATTGACAGAAAATAACACAAGCAAACTTGATTTCTTTTTTCTGCCGATTTCCACAGGTGGTCTTGGCGCATCCCCGAGGTCGCTTTTCCTCATCGGTTCCGTCAGCTAATGTATTTAGGTCATCGGATATGAAATTTTCAAGGAGCAACGAGGAGGATAGAGAAACCCCCTCACTTACTTCCACGCTAAGTGAGGGGGGTGATAACCACGAATTTTAAATTTCTATCATTTTTTTCAATTTTGCCAAAATTTTATCGAGTCTCTTTTTTATGGCGGGCTGGGAAATCCCATATTTCTGGCATAAATTCCGCTGAGATTTTTTCTGAAAGAACAACTCTACAATTAGCTCCTTCTCATCATCCGAAAGCAACTGCACACAGTCCATCATCTTTGCAATCATCAGCTTTTGGGTTACCGCATCCTCTACAGATTCTGCCGCATATTCAAACTGTTCGCCCTCATCAATCCGACGATTCAGAGAATCCTCCCGCGCAGGAACAAATGTGACCGTTTGTTTTTTGCTGTCCACTGCGAATTTCTCCACTTTGAGGTCGTATTCTGTGTATTGCATTTTGCGGTAGCCTTTTCTGAGGCATTGAATCACTTCTTCGCTGGCATCGGGGTACATTTCCCGATAGTTGGGGGTTCTAAAATAATTAGCCATATGGCTTTTCCTCCGTTTTCTGAAATTTTGATAGCGAGTCAAAATGTCAGAAGCGGAGGAGATCGGCAGCCTAC
>CAYQRI010000180.1:0-2017 GCA_964420085.1 uncultured Ruminiclostridium sp. | reverse complement strand
CAATCACTTTTGCTTCTTGAATGTAATGACAAATGCACCTTTCATCTGCAATGATGTTGCCATATAATCGTATGTCACAAGCTCCCATCCATCCGCTGCTCTCTCATTAATCAAGTCATCTAAGATTGATATGTCTCCTGAATCAGCCTTATCAGAGAACCATTTCGTACTTACTGTTAAAATCTCTGTTTTGTAAAGATACATGGTACATACCTCCAAGTGTCATTGAATAAGAATCTTCTATATGAAAACTATTGTACCACAAGTAAATGGCTATGACAAGCACCGCTTCTCTCTCACAAAATACATCTGTGCGACGATCTTATGGGAATCACACGACAAGCGAAGTACGTTTCCTTTTCAGTGCGTATGCTCATAAATGGTGATATTTTCACCCACGGCGGTTTTCACAAGCTCCTTCATTTTTTTGCCAAAGGGGCAAGGATAGCCCATCGGCGCACCCTTGAGGGTACAGGACGCAAAAGCAATGGTGTCTGCCCCACGCTGGATCAGCGTTTTGGCACGAATCCCGGCCTTTTTGCCGGGGCAGCCGCCGCAGCTTATGAAGCCAACCAACTCGATTTCCTCTGTAAGGGGCACCTCAGAAAATGCGCCCTTATGGTTGCGTACAGATAAAAAATCATTGGTACCGGGACAAAACTCCTCAGTCTGCATACAGCGAATAATTCCTAGTTTCATCGGTTCGTTTCCTTCCCTTCCCCTCTCCGCAGGCTGGGCAGAGGTCTTTTTTCATATAAATCGTGGCATCCAGAGGGCTATTGTTATAGCTTGCAATGTCATAAAACCCAAGCTCTCGATACAACTGAATGGCACCCTGCAAAAAAGGGAAGGTATCCAGCAGCATTGCCTGATACCCTTCCTTTTTCGCATCCGCCAGCAAACGCTTCACCAGTCGGCGTGCCAAACCCTTTCCACGAAACTGCGGACGGATATAAAGTCGTTTCATTTCGCAGTGAATGGCATCCAGCCGCTGCATGGCAATGCAGCCCGCAGGCACACCGTCCGCCTGCACCAAATAAAGCCGTCCATGGGGTCGTCCATATTTGCGTGCCGGTTGATTCAGCTCTGCTTCAAAATTCTGAATCTTTAAATAGTGGGCAAACTCTGGTGCATTTTCCAAAATCATGCCCGTATATTCCGTTAATAACGCTCGAACGGCCTCCAATTCCTGATAGGCCGGCTTGATTTTGATTTCCACTCGCTTCTGTTCCCTCAGTTTTGTTCTTTTTCCGGCTCTGTGTTTTCTGCATCTTCCGCAACAGGCGCCTTGGTTTCCGCACCGAGATCGACAAAATCGTCATCTGGCTCGCCTTCCTCAGCGTCCATGTTTTCCTCCGCCTTGGGTACCTCCGTGGTGTGAACCACGATGTTTTCCTCCGGCTCTACGGTAAACACATCATTTTCTTCCAACTGATCGGAAATTTCCTGAACGGCTTCTTCAATCTTTTTGCGATGCCGATAGGCTGCAATGCCGCCAATCACAGCGGTGGCTGCACCAAAAATGAGCATCCCGCCAATCGTATACTTCTTTGCCATAGTTCGTTCCTCCTGTCGTGCGTTTCCTTTGTTTCACATCTGCGACTCTTTTATGCTGCGTTCAAGCTGCCATGCGATACTATACTCTTAACGATAGCACTTTTTTCGGCTTTGTCAACGAGCAAATCCTTCTGTAGCGACATCCCTTTGGGCGCTATGGTCACGTCATACTTCCGCTGTCAAAGCCCAAATTCCGCAGAAGATTGCCGCTATCCCGCCAATTTTCCTTGACCTTGACCCACGTTTCCATATAAACTTTGGTTCCCATAAAGCGTTCGATATCCTCTCGTGCCATGGTGGAAATTTTCTTCAGCATCGCACCTTGCTTGCCGATGATGATTCCCTTATGGGAGGACTTTTCACAATAGATGGTTGCGTGCAGGTCAATGATGCCGCTCTCCCGCTCGGAAAATTTGCTGATCTCCACGGCGGTGCCGTGCGGAATTTCCTTTTGCAGACA
>CAYQRI010000179.1:0-2086 GCA_964420085.1 uncultured Ruminiclostridium sp. | reverse complement strand
ACCTCGTCAATCACTTCCTTGACCGTGGGAATGTCCTTGAGTCTGCCGACCACCTCGCCGCAGGGAATCACGCCGCCCTCAATATCTCCGCTTTCGTAGCACTTCTTCTGCCGCTTGCCACTGGCATATTGCAGAACCTCCTCCAGACTAGGCGTGCCCTTTTCCAGCTCCGCCACCTGTCGGGTCGTTTGGTTCTTATAGTTTCTATGCGGGTTTTTAATCGAGCGCTGCACCACCATGGTAGAACGCTCATCCGCCTGCACAAAAAGGTCCTTGAAATTGGGGTGGATGGCGCACTCCTGCGTGGCCAAAAAGCGGGTACCCATCACAACCCCCTCTGCCCCAAGGCAGCGTGCCGCCAGATAGCTTCTGCTATCACAAATTCCGCCGCCGGCAATCACGGGCACATCCACGGCATCCACAACAGAGGGGATCAAAACCATAGAGGATACATCGTCGTTGCCCGGTGCTCCGCCGCACTCACAGCCCACCACGGAGATCACATCCACGCCGGCCGCCAGTGCCTTCTTGGCAAAGCGAACCGCCGTCGATTTATGAATCACCTTGATTCCTGCTGCCTTGAGTGCGGGAACAAACTCCTTGGGGTCTCTGCCGGAAAGCTCCACCACAGGCACCTTCGCCTCACAGCAGGCATCGATAAACGCCCACGTCATTTCTCCTTCCACGACCTCGGGAAACATGGAGATGTTGACGCAAAACGGATGCTTGGTCAATTCCTTTGCTTGCGCAATGGCTTCCAGCAAGCCCTCCTTGCTTTGGTAAAGCGAGGCACTCATGGTGCCCAAGCCGCCTGCGTTGGAGACCGCCGCCGCCAGCTCCGGCGTAGCGAGCCACTGAATGGCACCCTGCATAATCGGATATTTGATATTCAATACGTCACATAGCTTCGACTGCATCGGAACACATCCTCCTTCTTTTTCTACACAATAGAAGAAGCATACCATATATTCTACAAAATGACAAGCAACCGCACCGTTGAAAAAACTTGCCGCACCCCTCTTGACAACGCCCATCCAACCGCCTATACTGTACATACCGTATATGAACAGAATGGATGGTGAACCGTGACAATACGCATCAGCAATCGAACCGACCGCCCCATCTATGAGCAAATTTACATGCAAATTAAACAGGAAATCTTGGCGGGACGGCTCGCACCGGAGGAAGCACTACCCTCTATTCGCAGCTTGGCAAAGGATTTGCGGGTCAGCGTCATCACAACAAAGCGAGCCTATGAGGAGTTGGAAAAGGGCGGCTATATCGATACCGTGCCCGGAAAGGGCAGCTATGTCGCCCGACGGAATCTCGGCTTCCTGCGAGAAGGCTGCTTGACACAAATCGAAGACCGACTACGACAAATCATACCCTTGGCAAAGGACTGCGGTCTCACCGCAGAGGATGTCACAGAAACCCTGCGGCTTCTGTGGGAGGAGGAAGGAGACTAACCGATGAATGCCATCGAATGTATGCACTTAACCAAAAAATATAAGGACTTTACCCTGCAGGATATCAGCTTCACCCTGCCGTCGGGCAATATTTTGGGCTTGGTGGGCGAAAACGGTGCCGGCAAATCCACCACGCTGCGGCTGCTGATGAACGCCTGCGCCGCCGACAGCGGCTCTGTATCTATTTTGGGGACAGACAACCAAAGCCCTGCCTTTTTGCAGACAAAGCAGGACATTGGCGTTGTGTTGGACGAGGCGTATTTCCCCGAGGTGCTGAACGCACAGGAGGTGGGCAAGCTGATGTCCCTCACCTATCAAAATTGGGATGCGGCCACCTATACCGCCTATCTGGAGCGGTTCGACCTCCCCGCCAAAAAGAAATTCAAGGACTTTTCCCGTGGCATGAAAATGAAGCTGGCCCTTGCCACGGCACTCTCTCACGATGCCAAGCTCCTGCTATTGGACGAAGCCACCGGCGGGCTAGACCCCATGGTACGGGATGAGATGCTGACCATTTTTAACGAATTCACCCGTGACCCCGCCCACAGCATCCTCATTTCCTCCCACATTGTCAGTGACTTGGAAAAAATCTGCGACACCATCGCCTTTTTGCACAAGGG
>CAYQRI010000178.1:0-2110 GCA_964420085.1 uncultured Ruminiclostridium sp. | reverse complement strand
GCAATGCGTCCAATCAGCTTGTTATAGGTGCCGACGGCGTTGTCGAGATTCTCCCAAGTAAAGACCAAGGACTTGCGATAGTGGCTTTGCAGGCAGAACAGACGATAGGCCAAGGGGTCATAGCCCTTTTCTTGCAGCAGGGACACGGTAAGAAATTCGCCCTTGGACTTACTCATTTTACCGGTATTGGTGTTCAGGTGATGGACATGGAACCACTGGGGGCACCAAGCGTGCCCCAAGTAGCTTTCAGACTGGGCAATTTCGTTGGTGTGGTGCGGGAAGGCGTTGTCGATGCCGCCGCAGTGCAGGTCGAGATATTCCCCGTTATATTTGAGGGAAATGCCGGAGCATTCGATATGCCAGCCGGGATAGCCCACGCCCCAAGGGGAGTCCCATTTGAGTGCCTGATCCTCGAACTTGGATTTGGTGAACCAAAGAACGAAGTCGTTCCGATTCCGCTTGTTGGTATCCTCCTCCACGCCCTCACGGACGCCGACGACCAGATCCTCCTCGTTGTGATCATTGAAGATATAGTAGCGGTCGAGCTTGGCGGTGTCGAAGTAGACGTTGCCGCCTGCGAAATAGGCAAAGTCCTTTTCGATCAGACTAGAGACAATTTTGATATACTCGTCAATCTGCCCCGTGGCGGGCTTCACGGTGTCGGGGATGCGGATATTCAATGCGTGGCAATCGGCAAAGAAGGCATCGGTGTAATACTGTGCGATCTCCATGATGGTTTTATGCTCACGCTGGGCGCCCTTGAGCATCTTATCTTCGCCTTCGTCGGCATCACTGGTCAGGTGTCCCACGTCGGTGATGTTCATGACACGGTTCACGTCATAGCCGGCATAGCGCAAAAACTTTTCCAATACGTCCTCCATGAGATAGCTGCGGAGGTTGCCGATGTGGGCGAAGTGATAGACGGTGGGGCCGCAGGTATACATTTCGACGTGGTTGGGGGTATGGGTCTCAAAGACTTCTTTTTTATGGGTGGCAGAGTTATACAGATACATTTTCTTTTTCTCCTTTGTTTGATGCATCGTTTTCTACTTGTTCTTTTAAATACTGTTCATCCATGAGCTTTTCCAAAAGCTCCAAACGGGAGGAGAGGGCGGCGAGCGTTTCGGAGACGGGGTTTTCGACGTTAATTTGATCCACACGTTCTGCATAGGTTTCATCGTGTTTGTGGACACGAACGATTTGTGCAGGCACACCGACAGCGGTGCTGTCGGGCGGGACTTCACTGAGCACGACGGAGCCGGCAGCGATACGGGAATTATCCCCCACTTTAAAGGGACCTAAAATACGAGCGCCGTTCCCCACCAGCACATTATTGCCCAAGGTTGGGTGACGCTTTCCCTTATCCTTACCGGTACCGCCCAAGGTAACGCCGTGGTAGATGAGGCAATCGTCCCCAACCTCGGCGGTTTCTCCGATGACGATACCCATACCGTGGTCGATGACGAAGCGCCGCCCGATTTTGGCGCCGGGATGGATTTCGATTCCCGTCCAGAAGCGGCTCCACTGGGAGATGGCACGGGCTAAAAACAGCAGCTTATGCGTATAGCAGGCGTGTGCCAAGCGGTGGTAGATTGTGGCGTGAACGCCTGGATAGAGCAAAAAGACCTCTAGCTTGCTGCGTGCAGCAGGGTCACGAGCCTGATAGGCTCCTAACATTTCAGACAAACGAAACAACTTAAGTCACCTCACAAAAGTCAATAAAAAAACGCCCCTCATCCGACCATTCGGATAAGAGGCGACACAGCGTCGCGGTTCCACTCTTTTTTATCACTCAAAGGACAGATAACGGTGCCAACCCGGGGACAAGCCCTTCGCTCCCGGGCGCACATTCACATCATCCCCCGCAGGGCGGCTTACAGTCGCTGACCGCCCCTCTCTGTCCGGCTTTGGATGCTACTATTCCCATTCATTGCGAACGATACAATATCTACAGTACCAGTATACTACCACACCCCACCACCCGTGTCAAGGCTGCGGCTGAAAGCCGCTTTTAATTCGAGTTCGTACCTTTGCGGTTCAATCGACCTGTATTCCCGGTATGAAGTGGGTTTTCCCCGCACGGCGGGGGACGACGGCGGCTGAAAGCCGC
>CAYQRI010000177.1:0-2206 GCA_964420085.1 uncultured Ruminiclostridium sp. | reverse complement strand
ACTTATTGGCGGAGGATCCGCTCTTTTTGCCCTTCCCCACCGCCGACCGTTTGGCACTTTCTCTGGGCTTGGAAGCCAACGACCCACTCCGTATGGACGCCGGCATTTTATATACCCTCACCCACAATTTAGAAAACGGGCACGTTTTTCTGCCCTATGCCAAGCTGCTCACCGCAGGCACCCGTTTGCTTCACACCGAACCGGAACTTTTGGAACGGTGTCTGGCCTCTCTCATTGAGCGGAACCGCATCGTGCGGGAGGACATCGCAGGGCAGGATGCCTGCTATTTGAGCAAGCTCTATGACTGCGAAACCTATGTCACCCATCGTCTGCTGGAGATGGGGCAAACCGAGCCAAAGCCCCCGCAGGACTTGGAGGATTTCTTGACCCGCATCCAAGCCGAGCAGGGCATTTCCTATGCCCCCTTGCAGCTGGATGCGATGAAAACTGCCGCCACCCGTCAGGTCATGCTGCTCACGGGCGGCCCCGGCACGGGCAAGACCACCTCTCTGCGTGGCATCCTGGCGCTGTTCGAGCATCTCCGGCTCCGCACCGTCCTCACCGCCCCGACGGGACGTGCCGCCAAGCGGCTTTCCGAAACCTGCGATGCCGAAGCGAGCACCATTCATCGACTGTTGGAAACCCGCTACGACGGCACCCATGCCACCCTGTCCTTCACGCACAACGAGCAAAACCCCATTGAGGCCGATGCCGTGATTTTAGACGAGGCGTCTATGGTGGATTTGATTCTGATGCAGGCACTTTTGGCGGCACTGCCGAACAACTGCCGTCTGGTTTTGGTCGGTGACCCACACCAGCTCCCGTCTGTAGGCCCGGGCAATCTACTCTCTGACCTGCTGCGTTCGGAACGACTCCCCACACTCCGCCTGACCGAAATCTTTCGTCAGGCGGCGGCGTCTGCCATCATTCGGGGGGCGAACGCCGTAGACCAAGGGCTTTGTCCCGTGCTGCTGAACGAAAAGGACAGCGATTTCTTCTTTCTGCGCCGTTTGGGGGCAGAGCGTGCCGTGGAGACCATTGTCGAGCTTTGTCAGACCCGTCTGCCCCACAAAATGGGCATCCCGCCCGAGCAGATCCAAGTCCTCTCCCCCACCCGCAAGGGCATTGCGGGGACGGTCTCTCTCAATCGTGCCCTGCAAGCGGCGATGAATCCTCCTGCGCCGCACAAGGCGGAACGAGCCTTCGGTGCCCTGACCTTTCGGGTCGGTGACCGTGTGATGCAGATTAAAAACAACTATGACATCCTCTGGGAGAGTGAGGAGGAAACGGGCATGGGGATATTCAACGGTGACATCGGACAAATCGAAGCAATCACCACCGACGGCATGGTCACCGTCAATTTTGACGGGCACCGTGCGGAGTATCCCACCGAACTGCTCAGCCAGCTTGAGCTGGCGTACGCCGTGACGGTACATAAAGCGCAGGGCAGTGAATATCGTGCGGTCGTTCTCTCCACCGTGGATGCCGCTCCCCTGCTTCTGACCCGTGGCGTGCTTTACACCGCCATGACCCGTGCCAAGGAGCTTTTAATCTTGGTGGGTGATGAGGAAGTGGTTGCCCATATGGCGCAAAATGACCGCCAGCAGCGACGCTACAGCGGCTTGCGTGCCCGTCTGGCACGCCATTGAAACGGGGGATATATGCGATGTCTTCTATGATTTCCGCCCTGCTCAATCTCCTGTTCCCGCCACGCTGTCCCATTTGCCAAAGGGTGGGCAAGGGGGAGGGTCTGTGTCCTGCGTGTCAGTCCGCCTCCTTTCGCCTGCAGGCGGAAGCCGCCGTGCGGCATGGCACCTATCTTTCGCACTGTGTCTCGTTCGGACTTTATGAGGATGCTCTGCGGCTTTCCCTGCTGCGTTTTAAGTTTTCCAATCACCCCGAATATGCCAAGGCCTACGGGGTTGCCTTGGCGGAGCTGGTGCGGTTTTATCTGCC
Source organism: uncultured Ruminiclostridium sp. (assembly GCA_964420085.1). Classification (GTDB taxonomy): domain Bacteria; phylum Bacillota; class Clostridia; order Oscillospirales; family Oscillospiraceae; genus Evtepia. The sequence continues at coordinate 250 of CAYQRI010000177.1, read as the reverse complement.
GGGAAGCTACGATACCATCACCCACATTCCCGTTTCGCCCAAGCGCTTGCGGGAGCGTGGCTATGACCAAGCCCTTCTTTTGGCACGGGAAGCCGCTCAAATACTGGGTATGCCTGCGCAATCTCTTTTGGCAAAGACGAGAGAGAATCAAACACAGTCCACCCTTTCCGCTCGAGCCGATCGCCTGCACAATGTGGCGGGGGTTTATTCCGTGCCGGAGCCTGCCTTGGTGGCAGGACGGCGCATTTTA
>CAYQRI010000176.1:0-2264 GCA_964420085.1 uncultured Ruminiclostridium sp. | reverse complement strand
TGCTCTTTTCATTTTGGATGGATATAGTATACTCTATAAACAGATATCAACAAACGAACAAACAAAAGGAGGAGAGCATCATGCGGCTGCTCATCGTGGAGGATGAACGTGCTCTGCGTCATGTGCTGGTGGAGCGACTCAAAAAAGAGGGGTATAGTGTAGATGCCTGCGAAAACGGCACGGAGGCCAGAGAGTATCTTCAGTCCGCCCCCTATGATTTGGCGGTGCTGGACATCATGCTTCCGGGCGTAGATGGTCTGACCCTCCTGCGGGAGCTGCGGGCACGGGGACAGGATACCCCTGTGCTGCTGCTGACCGCACGGGACAGCATTGAGGATCGGGTGCGTGGACTGGATGCGGGTGCGGACGACTATTTGGTGAAGCCCTTTTCCCATGAGGAATTGTTGGCTCGCATTCGGGTGCTCACACGCCGCAAATATCAAAACACCTCAAACCAGCTCTCGCTTGCTGATTTGACCTTGGATCTCGCCACCCATCAGGTCACGCGGGGCGGAAAAACCCTCCGCCTTTCTGCCAAGGAATATGCCTTGCTCGAATATTTGCTGCAAAACAAAGGGATTGTTCTCACCCGTAAGCAGATTGAAAACCATGTATGGAGCTATGATTATGAGGGTGGCTCCAATGTCATTGACGTGTATATTCGTCTGCTGCGCAAAAAGGTCGATGACCCCTTTTCGGAAAAGCTCATTCACACCCTGCGTGGACACGGCTATATTTTACAGGAGGAGGGCTTGCTTTGAAGCTGAAAACAAAGCTGACGCTATGGTATACCCTCCTGTTTGCCGGTCTGTTGGCGGTGGTGCTGACCTTTCTGGTCAGCGTCGGGGGGAAACTCCTATTTCAAAATGCAGAAAGTCTCCTCCGCACCCAAACACAGGAAATGGCAGAGGAAATCGAATGGGAGGACGGCAGGCTGGAGCTGGACGACGACTTTCGCAGCACCGCCAAGGGTGTGCAATTCGCGGTGTATCAGAAATCAGAGCCGGTGGCAGGACAGCTCCCCAAGGATTTGGATGCCACCGAACCCCTTCAAGCAGGTATCCTGCATCGGGTGGGTGCCTATCTGGTCTACGACTTGCCCATCCAAGACACGATTGTTTTAAGAGGCTGTTATTTCACCGATGCCCTCACCGAATCCAATCACGGCATTTTCCTTGTCGCACTCCTTGCCGCACCGCTCCTGCTACTTCTGGCTGCGTTGGGTGGCTGGTCACTCACCAAAAAGGCGTTCGCCCCCATCGATTCCATCGCCCAAACCGCCGCTGCCATCGAAAGCGGCGGGGATTTGACGGCACGCATCCGGTTACCGAACACAGGAGATGAGGTCTCCGCCTTGGGCGCTGCCTTCGATGCCATGCTGGATCGGCTGGAAGCCTCGTTTCAGGCGGAAAAGCAATTTTCCTCCGATGTCTCTCACGAGCTTCGCACCCCCGTTGCCGTGATCCAAAGCCAGTGCGAATATGCGCTCTCCGGCGTGGATGCCGCCACCATGCAGCAATCGCTTCAGGAGATCGAAGCCAAAACCCGTGATATCTCCACCTTGATTGCACGCCTGTTGGAGCTTTCCCGTGCAGAGCACAGCGCAAGCGCCCTACAGCTTGAGCCTGTCGACCTATCCGAGCTGATGCACCTCGTAGCGGAGGAGCTGGACGAAGCCGCCACGGAAAAGCACCTTGCCCTCTCCGTCGATACACAGGACGGTTTGTTCGTAGCCGGGGAGCAAACCCTCCTTCTGCGTCTGCTGTTGAACTTAACGGAAAACGCCATCAAATACACCCCCTCGGGCGGACAGATTCGGCTCTCTGCGGCAAGGGAAACGGGCGGTGTCGTTTTACGGGTGCAGGACAACGGCATCGGCATCCCAAAGGCGGATCTCCCCAAGCTATTTGATCGCTTCTATCGGGTCGATCCCTCCCGCCACCGGAACGAAGGAGAGCCCAACCAAGGCTATGGTCTGGGCTTGGCGTTTTGCAAATGGATTGCCACCGTACACCATGCCACCCTCACCGCCGAAAGCACGCTCGGGCAGGGCAGCGTATTCACCGCCATTTTTCCGCTTGCGTCGGCACAGGATACCACAAGCGGCGACAGCATATAAAATATAAGTATTGGATTTCCCCCACAGGTTGGGTATACTGAGAGGTATCAAGCGATGCTTCCGACGCCCAACCAGCCCGCTTAAAACACGAGGAGGTTCCCTATGTTAGGTAATTTTATCTATTCCAATCCAACTAAGCTCTATT
>CAYQRI010000175.1:0-2342 GCA_964420085.1 uncultured Ruminiclostridium sp. | reverse complement strand
CCGTTGTGATGGTCATCGTGCTGTATGCACAGGTCACCTCCTTCTTTAACATCGGATAACCGTTTGCTTCCTTTCTGAAAAGAAGCTTCTGTGCAAACGCTTCCGTGAACTAGGGGAAACGTAAAAACCATACACGAAATCCCATAAAGCAAGGTAGGCTGATGCATTCGCCTACCTTGCTTTTTTTCTATGAGAAGGTAACCCTGTTGAAACTGGTTGTTCTGCGTGGTAAACTATGGAAATACAAATGGAACCGCTCGCTGTCGTATGGGGATCCACTCCCCATTGCAGCACCAACAGAAGGGAAAAGAGATCGTTTATGAAAAAAAACAAACACATTGCAATTTGTCTTGTCGCCACGGTACTCCTGTGCTTAGGAGCTTTGTCAGGCTGCACGGTCGGGCAGGCCCAAGAGGATATCATTGTCCTTTATACGAATGACGTGCATTGCGGCATTGACGAGAGCATCGGCTATGCCGGTCTGGCATCTTATAAAGCACTATGCGAAGCCAAAACTCCGTATGTCTCGCTTGTGGACTGCGGCGATGCGGTGCAGGGTGACGCAATCGGCACCATGTCGAAGGGGGAATCCATCGTCACCCTGATGAATGCAGTCGGGTATGACTTTTCTGTCCTCGGAAACCACGAGTTTGACTACGGCATGGAGCAGCTTACAACCCTGATGTCATCGTCCGAAAGCCAATATCTTGGCTGCAATCTCACCTATTCGGGCAGCGGAGAAAATCCACTTCAAGCAATGAAGCCCTATGAAATTGTGGAATACGGCGATATCTCCGTCGCTTACATCGGTGTTCTTACGCCGGAGACCACGACAAAATCAAACCCCGCCCACTTCACAGAAGACGGGAACGTTGTTTACGACTTCTATGGAGAAAGTGGCGAGGCGCTCTATTCCTGCGTGCAGGGCTATGTAGACGAGTGCAAAGCAAAGGATGCCGACTATGTGATCCTGCTCTCTCATCTTGGCGATGACGAGGAATCGTCCCCCTTCACCTCGTTTGACCTGATTCGGAACACCACGGGCGTGGATGCCGTGCTGGACGGACATTCCCACAGTGTGGTTTCCTGCCGTGTCGAACAAAATCGGGACGGAGATACCGTTTTGCTTTCCTCCACGGGAACCAAGCTGGAGAACATTGGGCAGCTGGTCATCAGTGCCAACGGCACCCTCAGCACCGGGCTGATCTCTCACTATGAGGGGAAGGATACCGCCATCGAGACCGCCATCCAGACGGAAAAGGACAAGTATGAGAAACGCTTACAGGAAGTCGTGGCAACCTCTGACGTTGCCTTATCCGGCTCTGATGCAGAGGGTGTGCGGCTGGTGAGAAGTCGTGAGACCACCATCGGTGACTTTTGTGCGGATGCCTATCGCGCTGTGTCGGGTGCGGATATCGCCGTGGTCAACGGCGGCGGAATTCGTGCCGACCTCCCCGCCGGGGACATCACCTATGGCGATATCCTTGGCGTGCATCCTTACGGGAATTCCTTGTGTGTCGTCAAGGCAACAGGGCAGGAAATTCTGGACTGTCTGGAAATGGCAAGCCGCTTCACCACCGCCGAAACCAGCAAGGACGGCAATCCTGTGGGGGAATCCGGCGGCTTTTTACAGGTATCCGGTTTGAAGTATACCATCAACACCTCCATAGACTCCACGGTCACACTGGATGAAGATGGGATGTTCACCTCCGTTGCGGGGGCACGGCGGATCAGCGATGTGTCCGTCCTGGGCGCAAACAACAAATATGAGCCGCTGGACCCGAAGAAGGTCTATACGCTTGCTTCGCATGACTATATGCTCAAAAGCTGCGGAGACGGCTTTACCATGTTTGCGGATAACGAAGCCGTGATTGACGAGGGCATGAGCGACTATCAAATCCTCATCACCTATCTGAACGAAGGCGCATCCAAGGATTTGCTCGCACAGTACAAGAATACAGAGGGCAGAATCACCGTTTCATAAACGGCGTCATCCTCCGAACAAGACAAAAGAGCAAATCCCAACGAGAACCTCGCTTCAGGATTTGCTCTTTTTCTAATGTGAGGGAAGCTTTCCCCTCAGCGCCCTGTCAAGGTTTTTCTCCAAATGCCCGTCCGCTCGTAAATATAGCCAAGGGGCACCGAGGAAATCGGCGCAATGCTGCAGGCAATAAACACACCCACAAGCCCCATGAAATGATTGAGGATCACGGCTAAAATAACACGCACCACAATGCAGTTGACAAAGCTGGAAAGCAGCGAAAACAGGGTATGTCCTGCCCCCATGGGCAGTGCATTGTACACCATAAAGCTGGCGTAGAAAATCTGTCCGATCATCTCAA
>CAYQRI010000174.1:0-2445 GCA_964420085.1 uncultured Ruminiclostridium sp. | reverse complement strand
CCCATGTCGGCAATCCCGAAGGTGCAGAAATGCCCGATCCAATAAACAAATCACACATGTTGTTACGCATCTTATTTGCGACAGCTCTCACAAATGCATTTTTTTCCATATGCTTTCCTCCTGTATTATCAACTTGGCATTATGGTAGTTCTTGCTATATGCGAGTTACACATTATTGCTATTATACGACTCTACCTCATCAAAACTCCTTAAACCAAAACCGCACAGCGGATCGCTGCACGGTTTCCAGATGCATCACTTTTTGGCACAGCATCGAGGCCTACCGTTTCTATAGTATACCAATCCATCCCTGTAAACGCAAGGTTATCTCTCTGTTTCACCGCAACAATCGCCACTGGATTACTCCAAAATTTCCTGCACACGGCCAACCTGTCCATCCTCCAGCATGACCTTGATCCCGTGGGGATGGAAGCTGCTCTTGGTCAAGAGCCGTGCCACAACACCCTCCGTACGCTTTCCGGTACGCTGGTCGGCTTTGAGTACAATGCTCACTTTTTCGCCAACTTTCACGTCGGCTCGATTTTGTCCATTCATGGGTTTCCTCCCTTATCGTTCTCCATACGGTCATAGCGTGGCCTGCCCTTAGACTTCTGTTTGTATTCAATGGCTTCCACAGGACAGCCGCCGATACAAGCCATACAGTGGGTGCAGTTCCCCTTCCACACAGGCCTATCTGCCACCAGCTCTACATTGTTCAGTGGGCAGCGCTGCACGCATTTCCCACAGGAGATACAGTGTTCCGTCACCCAAAAGCCCCTGTCGCCCACACAAAACCGATAAAATAGCGGATTCACCGACCCACTCTCCAGTTTGCCCACCAGAGACGCTTTTTGTGCCGGGAACGGTCTGCCGGATGCAATCCCTGCGGCAAGCTCTGCAATTCTGGGACGTGCCTGCTTCAAAATGGCAGCGGCCTCGGTTGGATTGGGCGTTGGAAACATAGCCAGATAATTTTCCGGCATGACCACCGGAGCCAACCCGTAAAATTGGAACCCCTTCTGTTCACACAGTCGGCGGGCGTATCGGGCGGCATTGCCGCAGCTATCGCCGCAGGTCAAGACGAAATAGGCGTTCACATTACCCGCAAAATGCGACTGTCGAATCCACTCCTCCACCAGCCGTGGCAGCCGCCACGCATAGGTGGGCATGACAAATACCAACGGCTTCTCTGAATGAAACTCGCCCGCTGTTCCACTTTTCAAATATGGATGGATGGAAACCACTGTGTCGTCCAGCACCTCGCCCATTTGTCTGGCGGCGAGCTGACTGTTTCCGGTGCCGCTAAAATAAAAAATCATAGAATTGCTTCCTCATATTGTCCTGTGTTGAACGCACGATTGCATTCTGTGTCGCCGCATATAGTATCTCATTTTATAGCTATTATAGGCGGAACTGAGAACAAAGTCAATTTCATCTGACATTCACCGATGATACTGCGCTCTGCATCAACGGCACTGACAAAAACGGCGCTCTCACCACATTAGATAAGAGCACCGTTTTTGATTTCCCTATCATCCGGAGGACGATTCTCTTACTGCGCCGAAAGGCAACATACCGGATCGCTTCGATAGACGCTTACTTTTTCACGTTCTCGCAGTAGCGCATCAGGATGGCAGCGACCTGCGCACGGGTGGCGTTGCCGTTGGGCATCAGCTTACCGTCGGCGCCCTCTAGGATGCCCTGCTGATGTGCCCATGCCATGGCCTGCTGTGCGTAGGGCGCAATATCTCCTGCATCAGAGAAGCTGCTCAGTCCGGGATAATCCATTAGCGTCGGCGAACCCGCATAGCGCCACAGGATGGTGACGAGCTGCTCACGGGTGATGTCGCCGTCGGGGTTGGTGCCGTCGGTGATGCCCTTCTTGCTTGCCCAGTCCTTGGCGGCATCATAAACGCCGTCACCGGAGAGGGCTTGTCCGTCCAGACGCCCCATCACCGTCCAAAGCATGGCACGGGTCATGGGTGCGTTGGGGGCGAAGGACGCTTGACCCATGCCCTCAAAGAGCTTTTGTTGGTTGACAAACTCCACCGCTCCATAGAACCAGTCGGTTTTTGCCACATCGGTGAAGGGATTCTCCCAAGCGGGCGTTTCTTCCTTGATGGCCTTGAAGGTGGTCTCCACAGTGACCTTGCCTGCGGGCATTTTGAAGCTGTAGGTGCCGTCGGGGTTCTTGGTGAGGGGGATTTCCTTGCCGTTTGCGTCCTTGACGGTGAGGGTGTCCAGCTCGTAGCCTTCGTTGGGCTTGGGGGTGATGGTCACGGTGTTGCCTGCGTTGGCATACTTTTTGTTCAGGGTCACCGAGCCGTTTTCCGTGGTGGTTCCACCGTCTGTGATGGAGTAGGTGGGGTCGGAGGAGCCCCCACCGCCACCGCCAGTGGGGGGTACATTGACAACGGGGATTACCTCAAGATACTTGTCGGGGCT
>CAYQRI010000173.1:0-2479 GCA_964420085.1 uncultured Ruminiclostridium sp. | reverse complement strand
CCTTCTTTGCCAAATCCTCGTCAAAGTCCACGCCCTGACCGCCGGCGCAAACCAGTAGCTCACCGGCTTCGGAGAGGAACTTAACCTCCACGTCCTTGGGGTCGAAGTCTGCACCGGAATAGCCGATGGCACACAGCACACGTCCCCAGTTGGCATCGGTACCAAACATGGCGCACTTGACCAAGGGAGAGCGTACAACGGCCTTTGCCATAAGCTCTGCGTCCTGCTCATTCTTGGCGCCCGTAACCGTACAGGTAACCAGACGACCGGCACCCTCGCCGTCGCCGGCAATCATCTTGGCCTCATACTCACAGACATGGCGGAGTGCTTCGTAGAAGGTCTCGTAGTCTGCGCTACCCTCTTGGAGGGCGGCGTTGCCTGCCATGCCGTTTGCCAGCACCACGCAGGTATCGTTGGTAGAGGTATCGCCGTCCACTGTGATACGGTTGAAGGTCTTGGTGACGATGGTTTTCAGCATCGACTGCAAAACCTTACTTTCAATGACACAATCTGTTGTCACAATGCAAATCATGGTACCCATATTCGGATGAATCATGCCCGAGCCTTTGGCAATGGCACCGATGGTGACGGTTTTTCCGCCGACCTCGACGGTAACGGCGATTTCCTTCTTACGGAGATCGGTGGTCATGATCGCATGGGCAGCATCGTCGGAGGCTTCGGCACTGTTGGAGAGTGCAAGGGCGGCGGCGGGAACAGCGGCGGTAATGGCATTGATATTCAGCTCCACACCGATAATACCGGTGGAGCAGACGGCGAAGTCTGTGGGGGCGAGTCCAGTGGCAGCGGCGGCGGCCTGCACCATCTTCTCGGCATTTTCCATCCCCTTAGGGGCACAGGCGTTGGCATTTCCGCTGTTTACAATCACGCCCTGTGCCTTGCCGTCTGCGAGATTTTTCTTCGTGAGAATGACAGGGTCTGCCTTCACCACGTTCAGGGTGTAGGTTCCGGCGGCGGTGCAGGGAACCTCGGAGAGAACGAGTGCTAAGTCCTTTTTATCGGGCTGAGGAGCCGTGAAATTATCTTTGACACCGCAATGAAGTGCTGCGGTTTTAAAACCCTTGGGTGCGGTAATACCGCCGGAAATATGCTGCATGGGAAGTTCCTCCTATATCATTCTATTGTTATAACCCAGCTGTTTCAGGGAAGCCGAGCATTAAATTCATATTTTGTACGGCGGCACCGGAGGCTCCCTTGCCTAGGTTGTCAAACAGGGCAGTGACCGTAATCTGCGTTTCGTGTCCGCAGACGATGAGCCGCAGACGGTTGGTGCCGACCAGCGTATTGGAATAGATAAAGGGTTCGTCTCCCCCGAAGGGGGCTACCTCAACAAAGGGCAGGTTTTCATAGTACGAATCCAAAATGGAGTATATATTATAGGCCGTGGGACAGCCCGGGAGGGCACGGCTGTCGAGCATCACCGTGGTTGCCATGCCCTGTGGATAATCGCCCAAAATAGGCTGGAACAGCGGCGGGGACTCCAACCCACAGACGTGCATCATTTCGGGTAAATGCTTGTGCTGCAAGGTGGTTCCGTAAATACGGGCGGACGCATGGCGGGGGTCACGGTCGGTGGCTTCGTATTCAGTAATGAGCTTTTTTCCGCCGCCGGTATAGCCCGTTAGGGAATAGGCATACAGGGTCTGATCGGGATACAGCAGTCCCATCTGTGCCAGCGGGTAGACGGAGGAAATGAAGCCGGAGGCATGACAGCCGGGGTTTGCCACACGCTTCGATTTGATAATGGCTTCTCGATGCTGCTTGGAAAGCTCTGGAAAGCCATACGCCCAATCGGGTGCGGTACGGTGTGCGGTGGAGGCATCAATGACCCGTGTGTTGGGGTTTTCTATCATCGCAACGGCCTCCCGTGCGGCTTCGTCCGGCAGACAAAGAAACACCAAATCCGCCGCATTCAGGCAGCGTTTCCGCTCGGCTGCGTCCTTGCGTTTTTCCTCATCAATGAGCAGCAGCTCGATATCGGCACGCTTTTCAAGACGGTCATAAATTTGCAGGCCTGTGGTTCCCTCTCTGCCGTCGATAAATACAACAGGCTTCATCAAATGTCACGCTCCTCCACAAAGGCTTTCATGCGCTCAATTTGCACTTGGACTGCATCGGGTGCGGGGCCGCCGTGTACGTTTCGGCCGCCCACGCAGGTTTCCAGCGAAAGGGCGTAGTATACGTCCTCCTCAAACAGGGGGGATACGGTTTTATATTCTTCCAGTGGCAGGGTCTCCAACGAGTGACCTGTCTCGACACAGTGCCCCACCAGCTTGCCGACGATGCCATACGCCTCACGGAAGGGCATTCCTTTTTTAGCAAGGTAGTCGGCACAGTCCGTCGCGCTGATGAAGCCGCCGTTGGCTGCATTTCTCATGTTCTGGCGGTTGACGGTGAGGGTGTCAATCATGGCAGAGAACACGGGCAGGCACAGCTCCACGGTGTCGATGGTATCAAAGAC
>CAYQRI010000172.1:0-2487 GCA_964420085.1 uncultured Ruminiclostridium sp. | reverse complement strand
ACACTCAGCAGGAAGGGCTTGGTCAAAATGCCCTCGCTGCGGGGACGGGGCTTTTCGTTCATCACGGCATCTGAATGTGGCTCTAAGCCCAGCGCAATGGCGGGAAGGGAGTCCGTCAAGAGGTTAATAAACAGCAGATGCACCGCCGCAAACGGCACCGGCAGGCTCAAAAGCGACGCATACAGCACCGTCAAAATACCTGCCATGTTGCCCGAAAGCAGGAACTGAATGGATCGGCGGATGTTCGCATAGACGTTCCGTCCGTTTTTCACCGCCTGTACAATGGTGGCGAAGTTGTCGTCCGTCAGCACCATGCCGGCGGCATCCTTGGCGACCTCGGTGCCCGTAATGCCCATCGCAACGCCAATGTCCGCCTGCTTCAGGGCGGGAGCATCGTTCACGCCGTCGCCCGTCATGGCAACCAGACAGCCACGCTCCTGCCACGCATTCACGATGCGGATTTTATGTTCAGGGGAGACACGAGCATAAACGGAAACCCCAGGCACGAAATCCAGTAGCTCTTTATCGGTCATCTTCTCGATGACGGCACCCTCCACGGCGGTGGTGCCCTCGGTCAGAATACCAATTTCACGGGCAATGGCAGAGGCGGTAACCACATGATCGCCCGTAATCATGATGGGACGTACCCCGGCGGCAATGCAGTCCGCCACGGCTTTTTTGGATTCCTCTCGGGGCGGGTCCATCATCGCAATCAGACCCAAGAACAGGAGATCCTTTTCGTCGGACAGGCTGACCACCTGACCCGTCAGCGGACGGCAGGCAAAGGCGAGCACACGCAGACCTTGGTTGGATAGCTCGCTGTTGACCCGTTCGATTTCCTCCTTTTGTCCCTTGCCCAGAATCGTGCGGTCGAGCAGGACATCCACCGCACCCTTGGTCATCAGCATCAGACCGCCCGAAAAACGGTGGACGGTGGACATCAGCTTTCGGTCGGAGTCAAACGGCAATTCGCCCAGCCGAGGCCACTGGTTACGGACGTCCTCCTCGTCAAACCCGAATTTCTCGCCCAGATTGACCAAGGCCGTTTCGGTCGGGTCGCCGATTTCGCCCTTTTCGTTGACCGTTGCATCGCTGCACAGCAGAGCGGCACGCAGCAGCGGCTCCTGCACGGGATCTTTGAAGTTGGCGTTCTCTGCTGGAATCAGATTGCCGCCGGCATAGAGCTGACGCACCGTCATGCGGTTTTGGGTCAGGGTGCCGGTCTTATCGGAGCAGATCACCGAAACACTGCCCAAGCCCTCTACGGCTTGCAGACGGCGAATCACGGCGTGCTCCTTTGCCATTTTGCGTGTGCCGAAGGAGAGGACGATGGTGACAATTGAGCTGAGCGCTTCGGGGATGGCCGCCACAGCCAGAGCAACGGCAAACAGGAAGGCGTCCATCACGTTTTCGCCCCGCGCCAAAACACTCACACCAAAGAGAATGCCGCAGAGGATCAGAATGCCGATGGAGAGCTTTTTGCCGAACTGATCCAAGCTGACCTGCAAGGGGGTTTTCTTCTCAGAGGTGGATTTCAGCAGGGTGGCGATTTTGCCCATTTCCGTTTCCATGCCCGTACCCGTTACCAAGAAACGACCACGGCCGTAGGTCACAAAGCTGCCGGAAAAGACCATGTTTCTGCGGTCACCCAAGGGGGCATCCTCGGGGATGACCTCTACGATTTTTTCCACGGGCAGGCTTTCACCGGTGAGGGCGCTTTCCGCCGTTTTCAGGCTGGCAGATTCCAAAAGGCGACCGTCGGCACAGACAGCATCGCCCGCTTCCAGCAGTACGATGTCGCCGGGCACGACCTCACGCCCGGGAATTTGCACAATCGTGCCGCTCCGCAGGACTTTGGCGGTGGGGGCGGACATTTGTTTGAGACTGTCTAGCGATGCCTCTGCCTTTACGGTCTGCACGGTGCCCAAGACGGCGTTCATGGTGATGACCGCCAAAATGACAATGGTGCTTTCCACGTCACCAAGCACCGCAGAGACCACGGCGGCGAGGATCAGAATGATGACCAGAAAGTCTAAAAACTGCTCACCGAAGATGCGGAGCGTACTTTTTTTGCCGCCCTCCTGCAATTCGTTGGGGCCGTACCGCTCCAGCCGCTGCTTGCCCTCCTGTTCAGATAGACCGTCTGCGGTGCAGCCGAGCTTGTCCAGAAGTGCGTCATTCGTCTGTTGCCAGATTCCTTTTTCCATCTCTTTCATCCTTTCACATTGTTTTAGCCGCCGCCGGGCAAAGCCCGGTGTTAATTTCGAGTTCGTACGTTAGTAGTTAAATGGACTCTTGTTCCCAAGGGGGGAGTGGCTAGTAGGGGCGAACTGTGTTCGCCCGCTGTTTTTATGCAAAGTCAATACCGGGAACATCAGTCGATTCAACCACAAAGGTACGAACTCGAATTAAAAGCGGGCTTCGCCCGCCGCCTGTCACGGTTCGCACGTCCCGCTGCTCGTGGCTCTAAGCCCCTCCGACTGCACA
>CAYQRI010000171.1:295-2527 GCA_964420085.1 uncultured Ruminiclostridium sp. | reverse complement strand
GGTTTGGCGATTTGGTGCGTGGCGTTCGCTCGAACGAGCACCGCATGAGCAAATCTACCACCCGTCCCACCCTGACGGCGGCGATTCCCGGCGACCTCTCTTTGGCTCTGCCCAAGCGTCAGCTGGACGATATCATTGAGATGATTTATGCCTTGGATAAGCTGGCACCCGGCACGGCGAACTACGACACCCTGCTTTATGGCGCAGAGGTCAAGTTCTATTCGGCACGGCTGAAGCTGTCCTCCGACTTGGAAACGGAGTTGCCCAACTTCTTCGCTGCCGGTGACGGCGCAGGCATCACCCGTGGTCTGGCACAGGCGGGCGCATCGGGTGTCCGTGCGGCTCGTGCGATTTCGGCTCGCGCTGCGGGCAAAGCCCGCTTTTAATCTCGAGATCGTTTGCTTGTGGGTGAATGCACGTTTGTTCCCGGTATCAAGTGGTACTTCTCTCCCCCGCAGGTGGGAAGCACCACCTCGTACCGGGCACATAAGTCGATTGAATGGCAAAGGTACGAACTCGAATTAGAAGCGGCTCTCAGCCGCCCATGTTGTGCGATGTGACGAACCGGTTTTTGCTGAAATATGCAGAAAATTGGAAGGTTTTGGAATGAAGGAATTCAATCAAAACGAGAGAAATCAAGGACTTTCCACATTGTACACAGGATTATCCACATTGCGTGCACAACAGGGTACATACAGTTTTCGAGCGAAAAGACCCCTGTCAATAGAAAAGTTTACGGTGTATTCGCCAAAATTTTAGAACCAAGAGAAAGGGGGACGTTCCATGTCCGAATTGATTGCCGCCATAGGCACAGCGCCCGGTACCGGCGGCGTGGGAATTTTGCGTCTGTCGGGGGATGGTGCGGCAAAAGCGGCGGCAAAGGTCTTCCGTCCTGCAAAAAAAATCGACCTGACGCAGGCGGAAAATCGACACCTGCTCTATGGTCAGATTTTAGACAAGGAGGGGCGCACGATTGATACGGGCTTGGCATTTGTCGCCCGCGCCCCCCAGAGCTATACAGGAGAGGAAACCGCAGAATTACAGTGCCATGGTTCGCCCATGGTGCTTTCGCTTGCATTGGAAGCCCTCTTTGCCAGCGGTGCCCGACAGGCTCGTGCAGGAGAATTCACCCAGCGTGCGTTTCTAAACGGCAAGCTGGATTTGACCCAAGCCGAAGCGGTGGTTGACCTCATTGATGCGGAAACCCCCGCAGCCGTGCGGCAGGCGGCCGGTCAGCTTGGGGGCGCCATCGGACGGCGCACGGAGGGAATTTACCGTGACTTAGTGGATGTTTCCGCCCACTTTCACGCCGTGCTGGATTACCCCGATGAGGATATCGATCCGTTTCGCACAGAGCTGATCCAAACAGCGCTGGAGGGTGCCCTTGCTGAGATAGAAGCCCTCCAACGCAGCTATGACCGTGGTCGCTTACTGACGAGCGGTGTGCCCTGTGCAATTTTGGGACGACCGAACGTGGGGAAGTCGTCCTTGCTCAATGCCCTTTTGGGGTATGACCGTGCGATTGTCACCCATGTGCCCGGCACGACCCGAGACACGATTGAGGAACGGGTGACGGTGGGCGGTGTTTTGCTGCGTCTGACGGACACGGCGGGTCTGCGTGAAACGGGCGACATAGTGGAGCAAATCGGCGTGGAGAGGAGCCGCACGGCGGCAGCCGATGCCCGTCTGGTGCTGTTGGTGCTGGATGGCAGTGCCCCCCTTTGTGCAGAGGATGCCGAAGCGATTGCGCTCGCCAAGCAGGCGCCGCACTGCATTTGCATGGTCAATAAAGCCGATCTTCCTCCTGTTTTAGACTGGAAGGGCTTGGGCTTTCCTCATGTTTGCACGGTGAGTGTGAAAAACGGAGCGGGCTTGGAAGGGCTGGGCGCTATGGTAGCGTCCCTTTTTCCTTTGGGCGATACGACGGGGGAGGAAGCGCTTTTGACGAATGCCCGCCAAGTGGAAGCGGTGCAGCGAGCAAGAGCGGCGCTCCTGCGTGCCGAGGAAGGGCTGTCTGCTGGTCTGCCGCCGGATCTGCTGCTTTCGGATATCGAGGACGCCTTGGGCGCCTTGGGCGAATTGAGCGGACGCACCTTGCGAGAGGATATCACCGCCCGCATTTTCGAGCGATTTTGCGTAGGGAAGTAGGGGACGATGCCCACATCGTCCCGCTTTGCTGCCCACATCGTCCCGCTTTGCTGCCCACATCGTCCCGCTTTGCTGCCCACATCG
>CAYQRI010000171.1:0-195 GCA_964420085.1 uncultured Ruminiclostridium sp. | reverse complement strand
TCCCGCTTTGCTACCCACATCGCCCCGCTTTGCTACCCACATCGCCCCCTGCCATTCCATATGGAATCATGCAACCGAGGGAGGATGTGGGCATCGTCCCCTACAAATTCTACAACACCACTACGCAGGATGACACACACAGGAGGGAGAACCATGACAGTCAAAGACCGTGTCTTGGAAATGCTGGAAAAAACC
>CAYQRI010000170.1:0-2542 GCA_964420085.1 uncultured Ruminiclostridium sp. | reverse complement strand
CACACGATACAGCAAGGGGACAGCAAGGAGGCAGATTCGTTGGAAAAACAAAAAAAGATAAAAATCGGCATTCTCATTGGATGCCTTACCCTTCTTCTGCTCTCGGGATACTTCATCCTCTGCGCCGCCGTCGGACAGGAAAGCATTTACCCCAATGTCACGGTGAACGGAGTTTCCATCGGCGGCATGGACTGCGAAGAAGCAGAGCTTGCCATCCGTCAGGCGGCACGCCCAAAGGAAACCGAGGATACCACGGGCGTGGTCTTTTCTCTCCGCACGCCCGACGGGAAGGATGTCCGGGTAGAGGTACCGCTTTCCTGCGTGGAAATCGATGCCGCACAGACAGCAGCCAAGGCGTGGTGTGTGGGCAACGAGGGTGCGTTTGCTGCGCGTGGCGGCGTTTATCTCAAGTCGCTTTTGTCTGGTACCGTTGTCTCCCCCGTCTATGCCGACGGTGAGCAATTTCAGGCGGTTTTGACCCGTTTGGAAACTGAAATCGGACGGGAGGCGGTGGAAAGCAGCTGGGCTGTGCAGGGAGATTCCCTCGTCCTTGTGAAGGGCGTGCCCGGCGTGCTGTTAGACCGTTCCGCCTTGCAGGAAAAAAGCTTTGCCCTCATGGGTCAGGGCGATATCGTAACACTTTCCACCGCCACGGAGCAATTCACGGTGGACTTGGAGGAGGCTCTGCCACAAAATTTGGACTTTTCCGCCATTCTAAAGGAAGTGGAGCAGCCGATGCAAGATGCAGCGTTTGACAAGAATGCCAAGCTGTTTCAAACAGAACGGCGGGGCATCACCTTCGATGCCGTCTCGATGAAGACGATTTTTAAAGAAATGCCGTGGGGCGAGACAAAGTCGGTGCCGCTCACCATCACCCAGCCGACCAAAACGCTGGCAGATTTGCAGGGCTTTCTCTATCAAGACACCTTGGGAAGCTGCACGACCAACATTTCAGGCTCAAACAACCGGGTGCAGAACATCCGCCTTGCGGCACAGTATTGCAATGGTACCGTTCTGATGCCGGGTGAGGAATTTTCCTATAATGGCACGGTGGGTCGTCGGACGGCGGTCCGTGGCTTTTTACCCGCCCCTGCATACGTTTCAGGAAAAACCGTAGAGGATATCGGCGGCGGTGTCTGCCAAGGCTCCTCGACCATTTACCTTGCTGCCTTGCGGTCGAATTTGGAGATAGTGGAGCGATACAACCACGGGTATATCACCCGTTATGTACCGGACGGCATGGATGCCACGGTCTATTATGGGGCCAAGGACTTCCGCTTCCGAAACGACACGCCCTTCCCGGTCAAACTTTTGGCATCGGTGTCGGGACGCACTCTGACGGTCAATATCCTCGGCACCAAGAGTGATGAGATCAAGGTAGAGATGACCAACAAAACAACCGCAACGGGCAGCTATAAGACGGTATACGAAATTAACCCCAGCCTGCCTGCTGGCTCAACGAAGGTCAGTGTCACACCCTACAATGGCTACACGGTGAAGGTCTATCGCAATCTTTACGAAAATGGCACCCTGATTGACACCAAGCTGGAGAGCACCAGTGTCTATAAAAGCAGGGATCAGGTGATTCAGGTCAGCCCGGCGGATGCCGCAAAATACGGGCTGTAACAAGACGTGAAACGGCATCCCCCACGCAGCATTCACGGGGGGAGCCACGGAAAGGACACAGCATGAAAAACAACCTACCCCATCGAATCCAAATCAAGCGCTATGCAAAGCAGATCATGATGCACCCCTCTGCCATGCGTGCCACACTTTTATTGGTCTGTGTCATGATGGCATTTTTTGGACTGCGCTATTTGACGAACGGCACACTCACCTATGCGCTGGTGGATTTGTCGAAGTATGCCAATACTGCCAGCGGCATTTATTTCACGGAGGAGGGCTTCAGTCTGATCCTCCGCATGGATCTCACGCAAAGCGTGTTGGCCATGCCCATTGCCTATGCCCAGCTTCGGGTTTTTCTGGTTGTAAATACGCTGTTGTTTGTTTTGCTTGCCCCGCTGCGTGTGGGGGTCACGGAGCAGTATTGGGCGGTTTTACGGGGCGAACCCATGAAGCCGACGGCGGTCTTTCAGTGGTATCGAGAGTTTCAGCGGTTCAGCAAAGCTGTGGTGGTTGAGTTTTTATTGGGTGGCGTGGTGCGTTTGGTCGCCGTGGTGGCAACGCTTCCGAGCTTTTATTTAATTTATCGGTTTTACAGCACGGTGACAAGCCTAGAGAGTGTTACACCCACAGATACCGCCCTGCAATTTTTGTCGATGGTTTTAGCCATTGCGGCGGCACTGTTGGCATTCTGGCTTCATACGTTCTTTTTACCGGTGCGCTATTGCTTGGCATTACATCCGGAATATAGCTGGTCGGAGACCTTTGGGCGTGGCTTTGAAAGTATCCGTGGCTACCGTGCCGGCTTTTTCCGTTTCCGCCTGAGCTATGCTGTCTGGTTTATTTTATCGCAGCTGAGCTACGGTGTACTGGATCTCTATGTGATGCCGTACAGCTCGTTTGGCAGTATGCTTTATTT
>CAYQRI010000169.1:0-2613 GCA_964420085.1 uncultured Ruminiclostridium sp. | reverse complement strand
CGATAGCGAGGCTGTTTTTCAATCAGATCTGCTTGCTCTAAATCATGTAGCGCCCGCTTGACGGTGCTGCGAGAGAGATTTAAGTCGGTGGCAATGGTGTTCACCGCTGGCCAGCAGTCTGAGCCTGTGCCAGTGCGGTCTTTGAGGTACATATAAACGGCTCTCGCCCGGTGAGGAAGCTCATCGGGCGAGGCTTTGTAGAGATGATTAAAATAGCTCATTTTTTGCTCCTAACTTTAAGTTCTGACATGGCTTTTTCGCTTTTGGGGTTCTTGTGCCTGCTCTGCTACAGGGGTGTGCAGTGTACCGGTGCCGCTGGGCTGCTCCAGCAACTCGCCGGTATCCTCGTCCACCATCATGCAGGAAGTATGCCTGCGGACAATGTTTTCCTCCAGCATCTGCTTGTCGGCATAGCTGACCTTGCGGTGCGCCCGCTCCGGCACAGTATAAGTTCCGTCAAAAACAATGCCCCAATCAAGGAACAGCCGCAGCTTGGTTTTCATGGGATGGGTGCCGGTTTTCATCACAACAAAATTGCCCTTGGGGATGGACTTCAGTTCATCGGCGGTCATGAGGGGGCGCTCCATCATCTGCAAGGATTGGCTGGGATCGTTCTTGCCACGGCTGATACTGCCGCTCATGACGGTGCGGCTGCCCATCGCTTTGGACAAGACCTCGGCGGTCTGGCTGTTGGGTGCAAAGCCGCCGAAGATGGTGTCCTGGCAGTTGTCAACAATGATTTCCGAGCCCTCTTTGCCGTAGTTTTTTTCAAGCTGCCCGAAGCTTTGGATGATTGGCACCATCATCAACCGGCGCGACCTCGAAGCACTAAAAATCAGCTCCAGCGATTGGATGGCAGGCAGCGTGCCCAGCTCGTCACAGTAGAACACCACGCGGTTTTTCAGCTTTCCGCCGTTTTCATCCGCCACGGCGAGGATTTCACGGTAGAGCTGCTGGATCATAAGGGACACCATAAAATATTTGGTCAAATCTTCTTCGGGGAGCACAATAAACAGCGCCGATTTTTCCTTGCAGAACTTTTCCGCATCAATGGCGGTGTCGAAGCACAAAATCTGCTCCATCTCGGAGTCGAGGAACGAGTTGAGCCGAGACAGGATGGTGGACAGCACCGACATCATGGCCTGCTCCGCCGAATTAAGAGCGGCGCCTGCAAACCACTTGGTTTTGTGATCGCTGGGGAGCTTATCCATGAGAAGCTGAAACTGGCTTTTGCCCTTTACCTTGCTGGGGGCAATCAAATCCTGCACCAGCTTGAACACGGACACGATGTGACGGCAGTCGGTGGTGGTGCCGATTTCGTTCTTGGTGGGCGGCAGGTATTCCGCAATTAACAAAATGACCGCTGTGAGCAATCCCTCGGCGGCATCATAAAAGAACTGGTTTTGTCCAAAGTTTTCAGCTCCGGCGTTGATGATGGTCTTGGCGATAATTTTGGCGTATTTCTCGGCCTTTGCTTTTGCCACGAGATTGGTTTCGTCGGCACGGTAGATATCCATGTACTTGTTGACGAGGTGCAGCATATTATTGCCGTCCGAGCGGGTGGGATTGCGTAAATCAATCACCGCCACATGGTAGCCGTAGTGGTCACGGGCGATTGCGCCGTAGTTGCGGTAGAGGTCGCCCTTGGTGTCAGTGGTCAAAAAGCTCATGCCGCTTGCACAGGCATATTCGAGGTTGGGATACAAGAAGAAGGCGGTTTTGCCCACACCGGATGCGCCAATCATGAGGCAGTGGACATCGTCTGTATCCACCAGCGCAGTGACCTCATTTTTCTTTCCTGTGCTGCCTAAAATTAAGCCTTGCTGCTGTACGGCAGGAAGCTGCGCACCCTTGCGCCACTGCGTGGGCGTGAATGGAATGTGCAGATAGGTGCTTTTGATTTCCTGCTTGGTGGCAAAGCGCGCTGTGCCGTGCTGGCCATCGCCCACGGTGCGGCTCTTGATGCCGTTGAGTGTGTAGTAATGCGCCAGCAGGGATAAGCCACCGATGACAGAGAACATGATTGCACCTGCGGCAATGAGAATGAATACAGGTTCTTGCATGAAGATGTTCCTTTCTGATTTTTATGCTGTACGGTATAATAAAACAAAGGATGTTGCAGATGTCGTTTGACACAATAATGTCAAAAAACACCGTGTCACATGCGTTTTTTGTTTGCTGTAATTTACAAAATAATAGCAAAAAAGCTGCATACGCTCTGAACATATCGATAAAACGATGATTTTAGATGTGCAAGCAGCCCATTGTGTGATAGCTTGACGGCTCCGAAATAGAAGCCTTTTCTCGTAAAAGTTTCCATTGAAAAAGCCATAGAGCAAACCGCTCTATGGCTTTCCGTTTCGCTGTCTATTTGAAATTAATCCTTTTCGCCATTACCGGTAGAGGCAGGAACCATTGCCCATTCCGCGACCAGAACCTTGGTTACCGCCCATGCCACGACCGCCGCCTAAACCAAGTTCGCAGCCGCCGTTTCCGCTGCCGGAGTCGTCACAGGTGGACTGACGCTGTGCTCTGGCGGCGAGCAGGGCATCTGCCTGTTCTTGCGTCATAGTACCCGAAGAAACCCGCTCAGTCAGTGCGTTTTTGTAGATG
>CAYQRI010000168.1:0-2676 GCA_964420085.1 uncultured Ruminiclostridium sp. | reverse complement strand
TGGTCAAAGCTTCTGGTGGCGCCGACCTCACTTTTTTTGGCGGTCGGCTCGAAAATCTGATTCATAGAGGCGTCGATTTCCTTGGCGACCTCGCCCTCGTTGGAGGTAGTTGGGGTGGGCGTAGTGGTAGGTGCGGCGGGAGCGGGCGTGGTGGAATGCACGGTCAGGGCAGAAAGTCCGCCGATGTATTCCAGCTCCTTGGTGTATAGCTCCTTGAGCTTTCCGACGTAAGCGGTGGTAGAGGTACGGGCTGCATCCAGACGTGCTTGCTCATTGGCAAGGGCGGTCTTTACGGCATCGACCTCAGCCTGAACGGCGGCTTCTTCCTCCCGCATTTTTGCACGGACGGCTTCGCTTTGCTGTTTGACCTCCGTTATGGCTTCTTCAATGGCGGCTTTTTTTTGAGCCTCGCCCTCACGCACCATTTCCTCGGCCATCTTTTGGGCGGAGTGCAGGGCACGACGCATGGCATCCTCGGTGGAACGGTATTCCTCGACCTTATCCACCAAGACCTTCAGCTTATTTTTCAGGGAGAGGTTTTCTTGGTACAGGGTGCGATAATCGCCCACGATTGTACCGAAGAAGGCATCTACCTGCAACATATTATATCCGCCAAAGGACGCTTTCGGAAAGTCCTGTGCCTCAACTTCCTGTGGGGTTAACATACTTGATCACTCCAATCCCAAACATTTCCTAGGTTAAAATACGGTCAAAAGTGCAGACCGTTGCTCTCTAATTCGTCGATCAAATCGCCCATGATATTGACGTTATACGGGGTGACAATATACGTTTGGAGGGCGACCTTTTTAATTTTACCTTCTTGGGCATAGGCGACGCCGGACAAGAAGTCCAAAAGTCGCCGACCGATTTCCTTATCGGTTTTCTCTAGGTTGAGAACCACGGTGTGCTTATCACGGAGGTGGTCTGCGACTTCCGATGCATTTTCATAGCGTTCGGGCTTCACCAGCACCACCTGAAGCTGAGCCGTGGCATGGATGTTGACGACCTTACCTGCATTTTTGCTGGCAGGTGCGATGGTCTCACGACGAGCAGGCTCTTCACGGCGAACGGGTTCCTCACGGCGGATGGGTTCTTCCCGCTGCGGCGGTGCGGCGGCAGCTTGGATGTCCGGTTCTTCGTCGTAGTCTCCGATATCATCCTCATACTCGTCATCCATCTCATCCTCATATGGATGGGTGAGACGCTTGAGTTCGTCAAAAATTCGCA
The DNA here is from genome assembly GCA_964420085.1 of uncultured Ruminiclostridium sp. Lineage (GTDB taxonomy): Bacteria > Bacillota > Clostridia > Oscillospirales > Oscillospiraceae > Evtepia. Next base: position 1,449 of record CAYQRI010000168.1, on the reverse strand, counting down.
TGGTTTAAAATAACCCCCTGTAAATGATCATACTGGTCTTCCAAAAACATAGCTGACTGCATTTTCAATGCGGCAGGAATGGCCGCTCCGCCCACAGCAGGTAGAGCCGGCGCTACCGGAGAGGAACCCACGGCGGCGAGAGCGGGCGAAGGAAAGATTCGTATTAAACGGGAAGGAAAAAATGCAGATTAACCTTGGGGATGCATGGGGGGGCGTGCACCAAAAAGGGCGGTACCCACACGAACCATGGTGGAGCCACCTGCGATAGCAAGTGGATAGTCTCCGCTCATACCCATGGAAAGGCAGTCTATATAAGAGCCATTATCCTCTAATTTTTCCTTCATGTCAACAAAAAGCTGATAAGTTTCTGCAAAAAAGGCTTGATTTTCAAGATCAGAGGCGGTAGCGGGAGGAATGCACATGATCCCACGCAGCTTGATATGGGGAGATGCTTGGCAGAGTTTGGCAAGTGTGAGAATTTCTTCTGCCTGAGCGCCGCCCTTGGAGTCCTCCTCGCCGATGTTGACCTCCAGCATGATATCCTGAATAATCCCCAGCTTAGCGGCCTGTTTTTCCACGGCCTCCAGCAGGCGGGCGGAGTCGATAGACTGGATCATATCGACCTTGCCGACGACAAACTTGACCTTATTGGTTTGCAGGTGACCGATGAAGTGAACCTGCGCCCCCTGATAGGCGTTGTCTTCGAGATGGGCGACCAGCTCCTGCACACGGTTTTCGCCGCACACGGTGATGCCTGCCTTGATGGCATTGCGAATGGTTTCAGAGGTCTGCACCTTGGTGGCGGCGACGAGGGTGATATCCTCGGGATTACGGTTCGCCTGTAAGGCGGCCTCCTGCATGATTTTTCGGACGGCCGCAACATTGGCGGCGATGGTCTCATAGGATTTGGTTTCCAGCATAGGGAATGCACTCCTTTCGCTTCACTGGGGGCTGCTGCAAGGCAGCAGTCTATTCTATTTCTATCATCTGGCTGGTATCCCCCTGCCCGCTGCGCCGTCGTCCCCGCCCGTAGCGGGAGGTATGACGTAGACGGGAGGAGCAGAGCCCCTACCCTACAGAGGTAGGGGGATTTTTCGCAACCACGGGACGGGGACGATATTTAGCGGATGACCTTGCCTTCATACAAATCGCCGGACGCTAAAATCAGTTCATCCCCGCTTTGCAGAATGCGTTTGTCGTCCTCGTTTTTGGGGTTAGGTGCCACGAGATATTCGCTGTCGGTTTCGGACAGAATTTTCACGGGGCGGCATTTTGCAACATAGCCGGAGGCGATATAAACGACGGCATCGCCGTTTTCATCCACACGCAAAGCCTCCTTGGGGATGCGGATGCCGCTTTCGGACTCAAACACCACCCGACAGCTTTCCTGCCGTAGGTCACAGACGGCGGCTTCGTTTTGGGAGGAGGAAAAGACCAAAACGGTTTTGC
>CAYQRI010000167.1:0-2677 GCA_964420085.1 uncultured Ruminiclostridium sp. | reverse complement strand
GTGATGATTGCCATCTTGTAGACCTCGTCGGCATCGCAGCCACGGGAGAGGTCGTTGATGGGTGCGTTCAGACCCTGCAGAATGGGGCCGTATGCGGCGAAGCCGCCCAAGCGCTGGGCAATCTTATAGCCGATGTTGCCGGACTGGATTTCGGGGAAGATGAAGGTGTTGGCGGAGCCTGCCACCTTGGAGCCGGGGAACTTCTGCTGACCGACAACGGGAGAAACCGCAGCGTCGAACTGCATTTCGCCGTCGATTGCCAGCTCGGGTGCAGCGGCCTTTGCCTTTAAGCAGGCGTTCTTGACCTTGTCCACAGCGTCACCCTTGCCGGAGCCCTTGGTGGAGTAGCTCAGGAAGGCAATTTTGGGGTCGATGCCGAACACAGCGGCAGTCTTTGCACACTCCAGAGCGGTTTCGACCAGTGCGTCCTCGTCGGGATCGATCTGAATGGCGCAGTCGCCCATGCACAGACGCTCGTCCACGCCGTCCTTGTCCCGCTGCAAAATAAAGCAGGAGCTGACGTTGTTGTTGCCGGGCTTGGTCTTGATGAGCTGAAGTGCGGGACGCACGGTGTCTGCGGTGGAGTAGGTTGCGCCGCCCAGCAGGCAGTCTGCCATACCCATCTTCACCAGCATGGTGCCGAAGTAGTTGCCCTTCATGAGGTTCTTGCGGCAGTCCTCGGGGGACATCTTGCCCTTACGCAGCTCGACCATGGTGTTGACCATAGCGTCCATCTCTGCATAGGTTGCGGGGTCAATCACACGGACGCCCTCGATATCAAAGCCGCCCTTGGCAGCAGCAGCCTTGACCTCGTCCTCGACGCCGACCAAAATGGTGGTGAGGAAGCCGTCCTTCTTCAGGCGGGCGGTTGCGTCCAGAATACGGGCATCGGCACCTTCGGTGAAGACGAGGGTGCGGGGATTTGCCTTCAGGGTTTCCACGAGTTTTGCAAACATAGTTTCATTACCTCCAAAATAGCAGGGCACCTTGCACGGAGGCAATCACCCTTGCTTCTTCTTTTATTTGACGTATTTTTCATTTTACCACTATACCGCCTCTGATTCAAGCGGTTTCTTTCAATCGCCACAAAAATCAATGGTCACCACACTATCCCAATACGGCACGGCATAGCCGATGAACCGCCTCGGGAATGCGGTCTTCCTCCAGCCCGGAATAGTTCATCACCAACACGGGGGGGGTATCGGCTTGGGGCTGACTGTAGTACTGGGAGAGGAACGAAAGGCGCAGACCCTCTGCTTCCGCCGCCTGCAAAATTTCCGTTTCTGTCCGCTCGGTGGAAAGGCGCATCAGAAAATGCAGACCGGCATTTTCCTCCTTGATCTCGACCTTATCTGCCAAGGGACTGCACCGCAGCGCATCCAGCAAAGTATCCCGCATGGTGCGGTAGTGGTTTCGCATCCGATTGATATGCTTTTCAAAATAGCCTTCGGCAATAAAGCGAGCCAAGGTCATCTGCTCCAAGCAGGAGACGGTACCCGAATAAAACCCTAAGGTCTCATAAAATCGTGTGACCAGATGGCGGGGCAGCACCAAGTAGCTGATGCGGAAGGCAGGTGCCAGACTTTTGGAAAAGGTATTGATATAAATGACCTTTTCCATCACGTCGATGCTTTGCAGGGTGGGAATGGGGCGACCGGACAGGCGGAATTCGCAGTCGTAGTCGTCCTCAATGATATAGCGGTCCGCCCCCTTCGATGCCCAGCTCAGAAATTCATAACGGCGGCTGACCGGCATCACAATGCCTGTGGGAAAGTGGTGGGAGGGGGTGATATGTAAAATTTCCGCTCCGCTTTTTTCCAAGCTTTCCGGTATGATGCCGGCGGCATCCATGGGAATATGGTACGCCCTTACGTCGTTTTTTTCGTAAATTTTAGCAAGCCGCAGATACCCGGGATCCTCCATGGCATAGCCCCGATCCCGCCCCAAGAGCTGGATGATGACGCTATATAAATATTCCGTACCGGCACCCACCACGATCTGCTCGGGATCGATGGTCATACCACGGAATTGATAGAGATGCTCGGAGATCGCCTGTCGCAGCCGAAGAATGCCGCCGGCGGAGGTGTCCGTCAGCAGGGCAGTTTCGTCCTCCCCTGCCGTCACATCCCGCAGCAGCTTGACCCAAACCGAAAAGGGGAACATCGCCTTCGCCACAGAGCTGCCCACAAAATCCGCCCAATATTCCCGCTTGGGCCGAGGCTTGGTCGTCTCTGTTTTTTGACGGGGCGGCGGCACCTCCTCCCCCTTTTCCAAATCACAAACGTAATAGCCACGCTTGGGCAGGGTATAAAGATACCCCTCTGCCACAAGCTGGGCATAGGCACTTTCCACCGTAATCGTGCTGACCCCCAGATTTTTGGCAAAGGTTCGTTTGGACGGGAGCTTCTCCCCCGCACACAGCTTTTTCTCTAAAATATCCTGTTTGATGCACCGATACAGGTGCTCGTACATACTGCCGGTCTCTATATTTTCAAAGGAGTAGGTGAGCAAAGCTTTGGTTCTCCTTCCCACGAATTAACCATAGCAATTTTCTAAAAAATGCAACTTTTTATATAGTCAGTCTCATTATAGCCACTTTTCCCCCCTCTGTAAAGGCAATTTGCAGGGAAAACACTTTCGTCACAATATCAGATTTTTCTCTTTGTTTTCTCCAGTT
>CAYQRI010000166.1:0-2678 GCA_964420085.1 uncultured Ruminiclostridium sp. | reverse complement strand
TTGCGTTTCAAGAAGGAAGAAACCATTCCGCCGCATCCCAGACAGGAGCCCCGCATTCCTGAGGCACTGACGGCGGGGCATATTCGTCAGGTTTTCAAGGGCTGTGTGGATTTTGGAGAACGCACCGTCCTGATAGGCGGAGATGCGCAGAAAAAGGCGACGGCGTTTTATATCATTGGTCAGGTGCGCAATGAGCGGATGAACGACTATATTCTGCGCCCGTTGGCAAATAGTGAGCTGTTGCGTCACGCTTCGATCAAGGATGCGGCTCGCCTCATGAAAGAGGGCATTGTGTATAGCCAAAGCGTCACCACCTGTAAAGCCATGGATGAAGCCGTCTTTGCCATGATTAACGGCAGTGTGCTTCTGGATTTCCCGGGGAATGGCGAAATGATTGCCTATGCCGCCGCCACAGAGGAGAAACGCTCCATCTCGCCGCCCGAGGCGGAGCCGTCCATGAAGGGTGCCAAGGATTGCTTTGTAGAATCCGTCCGCACCAATACCTCCATGGTGCGTCGCCGCCTGCGGACACCGAGCCTGAAAATTGCAGAGGTGCTTGTGGGGCGGCAGACCGTGACGCCCGTGGATATTTTGTCGATTGATGGGATTGCCGATCCCAATTTGGTGGCGGAGGTCACACGCAGAATAGGGCGTATTGATACAGATGCGCTGCTGCAAACTGCCAACTTTGAGGAGCTGATTGTAGACGAGGTGGAAACCCCATTTCCTCTGCTTGCCTACAGCGAACGCCCCGACCGCTTTTGTGAGGGACTGACCGAAGGGCGGGTGGGGGTGCTTGTGGACGGTATCCCCTTGGGCTATTTGCTGCCTGGCACCGTGCATGAGTTTTTCAAGACGGGACAGGATCGGGCGCAAAATTGGGTGGCTGCGTCGTGCGTGTCGGTGCTGCGCTATCTTTGTATGCTGATTTCCCTGTTTTTGCCTGCCATTTATGTGGCGTCTGTGAATTTCCACCCCGAAATGCTCCCCGCCAGACTGGCACGCTCCATTGCGGAAGCCAAGCTGGATGTACCGTTTTCCGCCGTCTTTGAGGTGCTGATTTTACTGCTTGCCTTTGAAATTGTACAGGAGGCGGGATTGCGTCTGCCGGGACCCATCGGACAAACGGTGTCTATTTTGGGCGGCTTGGTGGTGGGGACTGCGGCGGTAGAGGCGAAGGTGGTCTCGCCCGTGGTGCTGATTGTGGTGGCGGTTGCCGGCATTGCAGGCTATACCGTGCCGAATCAGGAATTTTCTGCGGCACTCCGCATTTGGCGGTTTATATTTGCCCTCGCCGGAAGTCTGGCGGGACTGTTTGCGGTGTCTGTGGCGACGGTGGTTTTGGTGGGACATCTGGCTCGCTTGGAGAGCTTTGGTATGCCCTATCTCGCCCCGTTTTGCACCGATCAAAAAGAATTTGGCTATGGAGCCATTCGCTGGCCGATGCCATGGATCAAGCTGCGGGAGAACAGCCTGCAAACAAAGAATCGGAGGCGGCAGGGATGAAAAAAATACTGTGTGTGCCGCTGTTGTTCACGCTGTTACTGACGGGCTGTATGGAGCGTCCGCAGAGCCGTGAGGTGGGGAGCCTGGCGGTGGTCAGTGTGTTGGGGATTGACCGAGCGGAGCAGCTTTCCATGACGGCGGCGACCGAGGGCAGAGAGAGCAGTCCGCCCCTGCTGTTTCATGGGCAAGGCGACACGCCCCTTGCCTGCATGGAGGCGCTGACCCGTTCGGGAGAGCGGGTGGTGAGCTGTGCCCATGTGGAGCATTGGCTTTTGTTGGAGGGGGCGGTTTCTGCACTGCCCGAGCTGCTGAGCTATGCACTTCGTGACGGACAGCAGAGCACGGAAACGAAGCTGTGGCTGGTGGCGACAGAAGATTTAGAAAGCATTTTTGCACAGGAGCAGGACGTTGCCCAGAGAATGATGGTCATTAAAACGATGAGTGAGGAGGAATGCTTACCCCTCACCCTGCGGGAGGCTGCGGTGCATCTGGCCGAGAATGAGCCGATCCCCATTCCTGTGCTGGGCAGGGGTGAGGATGGTCTGTATCTGATCGGCACGGCGCTTTATTGGGACGGACAGCTTCAGACATGGCAAATCGGATAGAGGAGAGGGCGCATCGATGAAAAAACAGCAAATTGCAATCGAACCATGGGAGACTGTGATTTTTTTGGGGCTTCTCACCTTGGCAACCGACCGTCTGCCCACGGCGCTTTCTGCCTGCGGTGCGATGGCGTGGGTGTGTGTGCTGCTGAGCGGCGTTGTTTTGCTGGGGATCGCTTGGGGCTTAGGTCGCCGCTTTGCCCAAAGGGAGACAAAAAAAGAAGGGCGAGTTCTTGCCCTTCTTCTGCTGCTATGGGGGTTGTTTTGGGTGGGGACACAGGCGGGAAGTGTGGCACATCGGGTGGCACACTCGCTGCGTGGGTCGCCCGTACTGCTCACGGCGGTGCTGCTGGTGCTGGTGGGCTGGATGGTGTCCGGCTCATTGCCTGCGCTCACCAGAGCCGGCTCGGTGTTTGTCTGGGCGGTGGGGGTTGGCTTTTTGATGATATTCCTCTTTGGTGTGTTTCGGCTGGATTATCCCCGTTTGCTTGCCTTCCGCACCACCGACCTCTGGTCGCTTCCCGTGGGGGTGCTTTCGGTGGTGGGGGTGCTTTCCGTGGGGTGCTATGC
>CAYQRI010000165.1:0-2714 GCA_964420085.1 uncultured Ruminiclostridium sp. | reverse complement strand
GCCGGAAAAAGTAAGACGTGGGCGAGCTTATCCGATATGATCGACACCATGACCGAACAGCAATGTCTCGTCACCGCATACCCCACGCAGTATCAGGGGGATGCCGGCGATGCCATCGTGCGCTGGAGTGCAGACTTTGACCAAGTGGTCGTGGCCGGGGGGGACGGCACCCTGAGTGAAGCCATTGCAGGTTCCATTAAATTGGAAACCCCGCCGATCATTGGCTATATCCCCGTGGGAACCACGAACGACTTTTCAAAAAACCTCAACCTGCCGTTGGAAAACCTGAAGGAGCTGGCAGAAACAGCGGTCACAGGGATGGTGCGGACGCATGATTTGGGTCTGTTCAATGGGAAAAGCTTTCTCTATGTGGCGGCGTTCGGCGCCTTTACAGAGGTCTCCTATTCTACACCCCAAAAGGTGAAAAATGTCTTGGGCTACAATGCCTATATGCTGGAAAGCCTGAAAAATCTGACCTCCATTAAGCCCCGCCACATCAAGGTAGAGTGGGAGGATAACGTGCTGGAAGGCGATTACGTCTATGGCATGGTGAGCAACACAACCTCTGTGGGACGCTTCCGCAACTTTCCACCCGGCAATCCAGACCTCTCGGACGGACTTCTGGAGGTTACCCTGATTTCCCCCGTGCGGGATATGAAGGACGTGGAGGAGCTGAGCCGTGCCTTTTTGTCCAGCGACCCGTCTGCCCTCAGCTCGATGCTGACCACCTTTTCCACCCCCAACGTGAAAATTAGCGCTGCTGAGCCGTTGGCGTGGACGCTGGACGGTGAGGCGGGCGGAGAACATACGACGGCCTCCGTCGAAACCATGAATCAAGCGTATCGCATCGTATACGGAAAATAAAGTAGAAAATATGATGAAAAAAGTCGCACGTACTTGACCTTTCTTTGTGGATGTTGTATACTATGGGTGAGGAAACCGTGGGAGCTGAACCACCCACAGGCAGAAGGATGCATCGGGCATAGAGCGTTGGCTTTGTGCCCACGACAGAATGGAGATTGCTATGAAAAAGGTGTTATTGCCCATAGACGGCAGCAAGCGCAGCATTCGTACGGTCGAGATGGTCAAGCAGATTTTTTCGCCTACGGACTGCGAAATCACAATCGTGAAGGTAGTGGGCGCACAGCTCTATGCCAATACGATGGAAGAAATCAAGCACAATGCCGAAACGGCACGCCCCCATTTGGAGGAGGTCGCCAAAATGCTCCCCGGCTATACGATTGAAACACAAATTTTGCTCGGCAGTACGCCCGGCGTGGAAATCGTAGAGTATGCCAAGGAGTCTGGCATGGATACGATTGTGATGACCCGCTCCAGCCGTGGCCCCCTGCGGAGGCTCGGCTCTGTCGCCACCTACATCGTCCGTCATGCGTCGTTCTTGGATGTGCTCGTGATGCGAGAGGAAAACGACGACTAAATAAACCGACAGATAACAAAAAAAGGAGACGCAAAGCCCACGGCTTTGCGTCTCCTTTTTTTGTTGCAGGGGGAATACCTGCCTAAATAGCAAGAGACCGCTTCTGGATAGAAGCGGTCTCTCATCCAGCATTCACTGAATCACTCAGTGTGCTATATTTTAGCACAAAATTTTGTGTCTGGAGTCAGGATAGTAAACTGGTGCGAGTGGACATTATAGAAGCAATATACTTGTCTGAGTTTTACTAAGCTTGGGATAACAGTCTAAATAATAATCACATTCATCACAGCAGCATTCGATTAGATTTCCGAATTCGTCTATATGTTCTCCATTGCCAAAGCAGTCCTTTCCCTCGTTGCCCGGTGTAAGAATAGTACCTGTCACATCAATTATCATAATTGATTCCTCGGTTTTTATAAAAGTTAGTAGCTTGCTACATGATAACAGAGTGTTTGTATAATCTCAAGGGCTTTGCAATTAAAATGTTATCATATTGTTATCGAGGTGTTTTATGGCTACTGAAAAAATTCAAACCGGTATTCGCTTCACAGAGGATATGCTTTTAAAAATCACATATATTGCGAAGAAGAACCATCGCTCGCTCAATGCACAATTAGAGTATTTGACACAGGAGTGCATTGACGAATTTGAGATAAAAAAGGGTGAGATCGTATTATCCGAAGAAGACAGACTGAAATACAGGCAGTAGGTCGGATATACTATCTGATGAACAAATGAGGGCATCCCCGTCCGGAAAACGGGGATGCCCTTATTGCATTCTTGTATGTAGATACGGATTCTGTCAGGTATCCGCACCCGACAGCGGCACCGGCTCGCCCAGATAGGTCGGCTTTGGCTGGAATAGGGCGAAGAACACATCCTTATTCCGTGCGGCGATTTCCCGCAGTTCCCGTACCTCATGCCCGACGTAGGTGCGTTGGTCGGACGGCACGCCCCATGCTTCCACCGAAAGCGCCTGCGCCAAATAGAGCGCCCGATAAAGATGGTAGGACTGGGAAACCACTGCCATGCGTGTCACCCCGAACACGTCCCGTGCCCGATAGATGCTCTCATAGGTGGAGAAGCCAGCATAATCTAAGACCACTGCGCTTTCCGGTACGCCCAAGGTCAAGACTCGGTTCTTCATCACCGCAACCTCGTTATACTCGGGGGAGCCGTTGTCTCCGGAAAGAAGGAGCGTTTTTGCCCAGCCCTTTTTGTAGAGAGAAACCGCCGTTTCCAAGCGGTCACTCAGCATCGGGGAGGGCGTGCCGTC
>CAYQRI010000164.1:0-2762 GCA_964420085.1 uncultured Ruminiclostridium sp. | reverse complement strand
TGTTCTGCAAGCAGCTGGAGAACAAGAAAAGACGGCTCATGGAGATCATGGAGTGCGAAATTCTGCCCGACCAGAGCCGCAGCTATCGCACCCTGTTCCGCTATAAAATCAGCGAAAACCGCTATGAGAACAACGAATTTTTCATCACCGGCGAACACGCTGTGATCAATCCTATCTCCGACAGTCTGTGCAAGCGGCTGCTGGAAAACGGAATGCCGCAGGAGTGCATCAATCGACTGAAAGGAGGGCGGCGAGCCGCCGCTGGCAATTCGCACACCGAAGCTGAGTGCATCGACAGTTTACTGCCTGCGCCCAAACCTACTGAAGAACGGAGGTGTTACCCATGACAACCATTCAACTACTGGCCTGTGTCGGCATGATCACAGGCTTTTTTCTGTTTCTCGGTCTCAAACCGATGGAGTTCACCGATGGGCTGTTTTCCTTTCTCACCAGAGAGAAAAAATCCATCAAGGACGATATCAAGGCCGCCCAGCGCAGGCAAAAACCCAGCTTCCTGAAGCGTGAAATCCGCATGGCGCAGGAGGTACTGGCGCAGACCTCCCGCAGCAATCGCTTTTCTCTGATTTGCGCCAGCTCGCTGCTGCTGTTTGGCGTGGGAGCCTCCATCGCCATTGTTCTGGGCAATTTCTTTCTGGCTCCGGTGATGGCGGTGGGCTTCATGCTGCTGCCATTCTGGTATGTGCAGCTCACCGCCAGCCACTACAAAAAGGATATCTCGGCAGAATTGGAAACGGCACTGTCCATTGTGACCACAGCCTATCTCAGAAGCGAAAACATCCTCACCGCTGTGGAGGAAAACCTCCACTACCTCAATCCGCCCGTCCATCAGGTGTTCAAGGATTTTGTCATGCGGGTGAAGCTGGTAAACCCGGATGTGCTGGAGGCACTGAAAGCCCTGCGCACCAAAATCGACAACGAGGTGTTCCGGGAATGGTGCGATGCCCTGTGCGACTGCCAGCACGACCGCAGCCTCAAGACTACGCTGACACCCATTGTCAGTAAGCTCAGTGATATGCGTATCGTCAACGCCGAGCTGGAATATCTGGTGTTTGAACCCCGCAAGGAGTTTATCATCATGGCCATCTTCGTCATCGGCAACATTCCACTGATGTATCTCTTGAACAAAAGCTGGTATGATACCCTGATGCACACCCCGCTGGGGCAGATCATTCTGACCATCAGCGCCGCCCTCATTTTCATTTCAACGGCCTGTGTTATCAGACTTACAAAACCAATTGAGTATCGGAGGTGAGCTATCGTGAAAATATCGTTTCTTAACCCCCTCGGAGAGCTGGGGGTTCCCCAAAGGGGGATAGTTCCCCCTTTGGAGGCACACCGTGAGCACAGCGAACTCTGCAATTTCCGCAGAAATTGCGTGTGCCTTGGGAGGTGACGGATATGGGATTACTGTTTTTATTTGGATTAACGCTGGCGGCGGGGCTGTTTTTTATTCTGTTGGATCTGCTGCGCCTGCCATACCTCAGCACGGCGAAAGCCATGCTGAACACCACCAGAGCAGAGAAAAAAGCGGCACGAAGTCTTGAAACTTACTTGATGACTTGGGCGGTGAAGCTGGCCAAGCACCTGCGTATGGACGAATACCGTAAGCACCGGCTGAAAAATGTGCTGAAAGCCACCGGCATGAATCTGGAGCCTGAAGTCTATCAGGCGTATGCCCTGGTCAAAACCGGAGCCATTGCACTGGCGGCAATTCCGGCAGGGCTGGTGTTCCCGTTAGCGGTGCCGATGGTGGTGTTTCTGGCTGTGCTGGTCTATTTCAAGGAAACCAAACGAGCCGATGAGAAGCTCAAGGTCAAGCGGGCTGCCGTGGAAAACGAACTGCCTCGTTTTGTGGCCAATATTGAGCAGGAGCTGAAAGCCAGCCGGGATGTGCTGGCCATTGTGGAGAATTTCAAGAAGAACGCCGGGGAAGCCTTTGGCGGCGAGCTGGATATTCTGGCCGCCGATATGCGTTCAAGCAGCTACGAGGCAGCCCTTACCCGGTTTGAGTCAAGGCTTAATTCGCCCATGCTCTCGGATGTGACCCGTGGCCTCATCGGTGTGCTGCGGGGCGATGACAGCGCTGTGTATTTTCAGATGCTGGCGCACGATTTCAAGCAGCTGGAGCTGCAGCGGCTCAAGACCGAGGCACAGAAGATACCGCCCAAAATCCGTGTATTTTCCTTCCTCATGCTCATGTGCTTTATGCTGACCTACCTCGCCATTATCGGATACGAAATCATCAAATCCCTTGGCGGGATGTTTTAGCGGCGAGCCGCCGCTGGCAATCCGCACACTAACATTCAGCAAAAGGCAACCTCATGTGCCTGCGCTGAAAATACGCACAGAAAGGAGATTTACAATGTGTTAAAAAGAATCCTAAAATCAAAGCGTGGCGAGGGCTACATTGATGTGTGTGTATTAGTTCTCTGTGCCATGCTGGTAATTGCGCTGGCAGTACAGGTGCTGCCGGTGTTCATTGCCAAAAACCAATTGGACACCTACGCTACCGAGCTGTGCCGGGAGGCCGAAATTTCAGGCAGGGTTGGCAGTGAAACCAGCCGCCGTGCGCAAGTTCTCACCGAGCAGACCGGACTATCCCCACGGATTTCATGGTCAAAGACCGGCAGCATCCAACTCAATGAGGAAATCAATGTTACCCTGACCTTGGAGAAAAATATCGGGATGTTTGGCAGCTTTGGCTCATTTCCCATCACCCTGCGCTCGCAGGCTTCCGGCAA
>CAYQRI010000163.1:0-2810 GCA_964420085.1 uncultured Ruminiclostridium sp. | reverse complement strand
CGCATGGACACATTTGCTAAAAGGATGATGGAAGAAATGTATCTTGGTGAGAGTCGCACTGACAGATGTCGCCACCCCTTCTTCGATCTTGGAACTACTCCTGCTCGTTTCCCACATCCCCTTAAACTCCTGATACGCCGCTTCCTCCTCTTTGCTCCAGTTAGAGTAGTCAGCGGAGGGGGCGGCATCAGGGGCTGGGGTGCTTTCCCCCACGGTTGCCATATTGGCCTGTGCGTCATACCCCACCTCAAGCCCATAAGCCTCGGCCAGGGCTCGGAGCGGGGCGTAGGTGGTGCCCTGATAGGCAAACACCGGCACAGCGGCACCGCTTGCGTCTTTGGGGGCAAAGGTCTGACCGTTGACCTGAATGTTAATGGGGTCAACGGTGATGGTCATGGCCCCGGTGGCGGCCAGGGCGGACATACCAAGCCCAACAATGAGGGCCATGGTGAGCATACCGGCGAGGAAAGAGTGCTTTTTCATGGGGAGACCTCCTTTTGTTCTTTGGCACGAGTATAGCACACAAATTTCCGAAACACAACGAGAGAGAGCGGCAGGGATTAAGTTCCCCGCCGTTTTTCTATACCCATTGCATGGGAGAACGCATGGTCGGATATGCCCCGGCCCTCCCATCCTATATTTAGGAAGGGAGCATTTTTATGAATGCAAAGTACAATTCAATGATGGCGATAACAAGCGAGCTGGTCTTTCTTGAACCAAACAAATTAGACGCTATTCCGTTCACCACATCGGACATTATCGCCGAGTGGACCGGCAACAGCTATCGTTCTGTTCAGCGCACCATCGAAAACCAAATGAAGCGCCTAGAGCAATTCGGACAGGTGCGATTTCAAATCACACCTGTTAAGTACAGCCGAGGCACTAATATGAAGAAGGTTTATCAACTGAATGAACCGCAATCCACCCTGTTGATAACTTTCCTCAAAAATACAAACGTGGTTGCCGATTTCAAAGTGGAGCTCGTCCGCCAGTTCTACGCCATGCGCCAGGAGTTAACCCGCCGTCAAATTCTGCGTGAAGCGGGGAAGTCGATACGCAGGGCACTGACAGACGCTATTCAGGACAGTGGAGAAGATGCGCGGATGCACGGTCATGCCTACGGAACATATACCGATTTGGCATATAAGTACGCCACGGGAAAAATTGCGCGGCAGCTTCGTAAAGAGCGAGGAGCCGCCCCAAAAGCGGTTGCTACGGACTTTCTGACAGCGGTTGAGATGGAGCTATACAACACGATGGAGGGGCGAATTACTGTCCTGTTGGATATGGGCTTGAAGTATGACCAGGTAAAGGGTCTGATAGTTCATCAGCCCGTCGCTATAGCGGGCTGACGGCGTAGCAAGGAGGGAGATAAGCGTGGACAAACTGCCCCTTATTACTTCGGCATTTCTCAACCTCACAAACGCCTGTAACCTTGCCTGCCGGTATTGCTTTGTTGAACAAAAGCCGGAGTTTATGACACTGCAAACAGCGGAGGATGCGGCAGACTTTCTGGCAGGAAACACGACTGGCGGGCAAGCATCCATCAACTTCTTTGGCGGCGAACCCATGTTGATGTGGGACGAGATTATTGTTCCGCTGACCGAGTATGTCCGTGAAAAATACGGGCCGCAATTTGGACTTTCTATGACCACGAACGGAACCCTCTTGAACGAGGAACGGCTGGCATATATGAAAGCCCATGGCATTGGGTTATTGCTATCCATAGACGGCGACAGACAAACCCAAGACTACAACCGCCCTCTCCACGGTGGAGGCAGCAGTTTTTCTATTTTAGAGCCTAAGCTAAGTGCGCTACTGCGCTACTATCCAGAGACTACCTTTCGCTCTACCGTTATTCCACAGACTGTATCAAACGTGTTTCATAATGCCATGTTCGCCTCTTCCCTTGGGTTCAAAAGCTATTTTTGTATCCCAAATATCTTAGAGCCCTGGGAACAAGGCGACATGGATATTTTGGCTCAAGAGATGCGAAAATTTTCCGAATACTTCATAGGTTGCTTTCGAGCTGGGACCACACCGCTCGTTTTTAGTGCCTTGGAAGATTGTTTCAACCGTATTATGCGTGTTAATGAAGCGCATCAGCGTGGAGTCCATCGTGATTGTACAAGCTGTACCGCACGAGGCAAATGTGGACTTGGAGCCAACTTTGCCGCCGGCATCAACGTAGACGGCAAAATCTATTCCTGCCAGGAGTTTTGTGGGGCAAAGTCTGTTCGTGATAAATTTTATATTGGCTCGATTTACGAGGGCGTATCTGATATTCTTCGTCAAGTTATTGCTGATGATTTTGATGCTACAGCATCTGTGGGTGATGATTGTGCCACTTGCATTTTAAATCATATTTGCGATGGCGGGTGTGCTGCCAACAACTTCTTTGCCACCGGAAGTGTCAATCGTGTACCAAAGAGCTGGTGTCAGTGGGAGCGCATTCTATTTGGAGAGGCTTCCCATATCCTTCAGACACTTGGAACCGAAAAAAACGGCCAGTTTCGGGCATGGCTCACCGGGAGGATACTCTATGGGAGATAGTCGTACAGCAATGCCAGTAGTCATACCCGACTTTTTATCCGATATTATGTCGGCAAATATCATCCCCAAAGCAGTAGACCCCTGCTCTGTCGGCTGTGAAACTTGCCTATCCGGATGCCAAAGCACGTGCTTGATGCAATGTCAAAACGCATGCCAGACAAGTTGCGTTAACTGCCAATCACAGTGCCAAGCCGTCATTCAGTCATGCACTTCCAATTGCGAGAAGTTTTGTCAGTCCTGCCAGACAGCCTGTGAAG
>CAYQRI010000162.1:0-2890 GCA_964420085.1 uncultured Ruminiclostridium sp. | reverse complement strand
ATACGAGGTGATGTTCGTGGAACAGATCTATTTATTGGAGGATGACGACAGCATCCGCAAGCTTGTAAACTATGCCCTCAGCAGCCAGGGCTTCGAAGCCAAGGGCTTCGATCATCCTTCGGATTTTTGGAAGGCACTCGGGCAAGCCCTCCCCTCCCTCATCCTTCTGGACATCATGCTCCCGGAAGAAGATGGCTTTTCTATTCTACAAAAGCTCCGCAGCTCTGCGGTCACCAAAAAAATTCCCGTGATTATGCTCACGGCGAAAAATACAGAGTATGACCGTGTCCTCGGTCTCGATAGCGGTGCCGATGACTTCATCTCCAAGCCCTTCGGTATGATGGAGCTGGTTGCTCGTGTGCGAGCCGTGCTCCGCCGCACCGAAAAAGCACAAGAATCCGAAACCTACACCGTCGGTGACCTGTTCGTCAGCCCGGGACGGCATACCGTGCGTGTCTCCGATCACGACATCGCCCTCACCAACAAGGAATTTGAGCTGCTTTGCCTCCTGCTGGAGCACCAAGGCATGGTCATGACACGAGACGCCATTATGGACGGCGTCTGGGGGCAGGAATTCAGCCGTGAAAATCGCACCTTGGACGTACACATCCGTACCCTTCGCACCAAGCTAAAGGACGCAGGCTCCTATATCGAAACCGTACGGGGGGTTGGCTATAAGATCGGAGAACATCTATGACAGCCAAAATTTTCCGCAGCTGCTTTTTGTCCAGTCTTGCCGTCGTTCTGCTCTCCTGCGTCCTCTTCCTCGCCATCATGACAGGTCGCTATGAAAAAGAAATGTACCTTCAGCTCTCCGAAGAAATCGTATACATCGCACACGGCTTGGAAGCGGTGGGGATGGACTATTTGAAGGAGCTGAACACCTCTGAACGGCTGACCCTAGTTGCCGCAGACGGCACCGTGCTCTTTGATAATGTTGCCGACTCCTCTGCCATGGAAAATCACGCCGATCGTGAGGAAATCATACAGGCACAGAAAAACGGAGCAGGACAAAGCACCCATCTCTCCAACACGCTGCTGGAAAAAAACCTCTACTATGCCCTGCGGCTGGAGGATGGCTCTGTTCTGCGGATTTCAACCACACGCACCACCGTCGGGGTCATCATTCTGGGCATCATACAGCCTGTCCTTTGGATTTTAGTTTTGGCATTGCTGCTCTCCGGCTTTCTCGCCTCCCGTGTGGCACGGCAAATCACCAAGCCCATCAATCATTTAGACTTAGACAATCCACGCCTTGACGAAAGCTACCGGGAACTCTTTCCGCTCCTGAGCCATATGCGGGAGCAAAACCGCACCATCAGCCAACAGTTTGACGCACTCAGTCGGCGTGGGCGGGAGCTGAGCGCCTTGGCGGAGAATATGAACGAGGGCGTTTTAATGCTGGATATCCGCTGTCAAATTCTCTCAGGCAACCAAAGCGCCTTTGACCTTTTGGGCGGTGACCTCACCGTCTTACGGCAAACTGACTGCCCCCCGCCCATTTGGGATGTGACAGCAAAGGCACTTTCCGGAATACGGGCCGAAAGCTTCCTCAGCACAGAAAACAAAACCTATGAAATTCTGGCAAGCCCTGTCACCGCCAACGGACACGTCAGCGGCGTGGTCATCCTCATGCTGGACGTGACCGAACGAGAGGAACGGGAGCAGCTGCGGCGGGAATTTTCCGCCAATGTTTCCCACGAATTAAAAACCCCCCTCACCTCCATCTCCGGCTTCGCCGAGCTGATGAAGAATGGGTTGGTTCCGCCGGAAACCATGCAGGAATTTGCCGGAGATATCTATAAGGAATGCGGGCATCTCATCGCCTTGGTGGACGATATTCTCAAGCTCTCCCGTCTGGATGAGGCCTCACCCGAGCTGACCCCAGAGAACGTGGATCTCTATACGCTCTCTGAGCAGATTCTAAACAAATTAAAGCCCATCGCCGAAAAGCAGAAGCTCACCTTAACGCTGGAGGGCTCCCACCAAAGCATTACGGGCATTCGGCGGATTTTGGACGAGATGATTTATAATCTCTGCGACAACGCCATCAAATACAACAAAAAGAACGGCAGCGTCACGGTCTCTGTCACAGCAGATCAGCAAACCGTGGTTCTTTCCGTTTCCGATACCGGCATCGGTATCCCCGAAGGGCAGGAGGACCGTGTCTTTGAGCGGTTCTATCGGGTGGATAAAAGCCACTCCCGACGCATCGGCGGCACGGGGTTGGGACTTTCCATCGTCAAGCACAGTGCCCAATATCACAACGCAGAGCTGACCCTCGACACAAAAGCCGGGGTCGGCACCACCATAACTGTAACCTTTCCCATTGAAAAGGAGGAAATCATTTGATCACATTTCAAGATATTAAACACGATGCAGGCATCCGTACCTACATCCAAAAGGCGGACGAATCCTTGGTCGCCTTGGGCTTTACGGAGCACAGCTTCGCCCACGTCGGTCTGGTCGCCGCCAACAGCAAATATATTTTAGAGACCTTAGGCTTCCCCGAACGAGACATCGAGCTGGTGCAGATTGCCGCCTATCTGCACGACATCGGCAATCTGGTGAACCGCTGCGACCACTCTCAGAGCGGTGCCGTCATGGCATTCCGCCTGCTGGATCACCTGCATATGCCCCCCGAAGAAATTGCGGCGGTGGTCACCGCCATCGGCAACCACGACGAGGGCACTGGCACACCGGTCAGCCCCATGGCTGCGGCACTGATTTTGGCGGATAAATCCGACGTACGCCGCACCCGTGTGCGGAACCCAGACACCTCCAGCTTTGACATTCACGACCGTGTGAACTATTCCGTCACCAAGGCAGAATTGAAGATCAACGAAAACAAGACCCTCATCAAGCTCAAGCTTCATGTTGACACACGCTA
>CAYQRI010000161.1:0-2959 GCA_964420085.1 uncultured Ruminiclostridium sp. | reverse complement strand
AACCCCCGGCACACTTGATGTTTATTCTTGCCACAACCGAGCTGCATAAGGTGCCCGCCACGATAAAATCCCGCTGTCAACAATTCGCCTTTAAGCGCATTCCACCTAAAATCATAACCGACCGTCTGACTTATATCGCCGGACAAGAGGGGATTCCGCTCACGGACACTGCTGCCGACTTGCTCGCTCGTTTGGCAGACGGTGGATTGCGAGATGCCCTTTCCCTCTTGGATCAATGCAGCGGATCGAACGGTGACTTAACCGAGGAAACCGTTCTGGAAACGCTGGGGCTTGCGGGTAACCGTGCAACGGCACAAATATTGACCTTCCTGGCTGCCGAGGATACCGTGGGAGCTTTGTCTGCTCTGAATACTCTGTATGAAGACGGAAAAGATATGGCCGCCTTTTTGGCTGAGCTGTCCTCCTTGGTTCGGGATCTGCTTTTACGAAAAACTGCGCCGAATGGCGGCAAGGGTCTTCTTTTGGGCGGATATGCAGACCATGTTTTAACCGATTTGTCTGATGCATTTACTTCGGCAGAGCTGGTGCAGATGATGACTATTCTGCAAACGGCACAGGCCGAGCTTTATCGCAGCACCAGCCGACGATTGGATGCAGAGCTTTGCCTCATTCGTCTGTGTGACAGACGTCTCAGAGACGATAGGGAAGGGATCCTCGCCCGACTCAGTCGCTTAGAGACTGGTATGGTGGTTGGCGGAGCGCCCCCTGCCGTGATGCAACCGCCTACCGTAAAAGCTGCGCAGAAGGGGAGAGCGGTAGAACGGTCACAGCCGCCACCCGCTGCACCGCCAGAGCTGGAGCCGATGCTTCCGCCACCACCGACGGAGGAGGATTCCCCCCCGTGGGATTGGACACCTGATGCGCCGCCCATGCCCCAAAAACAAAACAGACCAAAGCCAACACCACCACAAGCACCGATAGAACCCGCTGTCGATTATGCGCCCTCCGTTCCTCAGCAGACCAAAGCTGCGCCGAATGCAGGCCGAAAAGGGGAGTGGCTGGACTTTTTAAAGACATTACCAAAGCTGCCGCCTGTCGTTCACTCCTTCCTCCATAAACCGGAAAACGCAAAAGGAATTTTTGAGGAGCAAACCTTGACCCTTTGGGTTGATTCCGAAACAACCAAGGCATTTTTAAGCCGTGGTGATACCCCAGCTTTGTTGGAAAAGGCGGCGGAAGACTATACCGGTACAAAGCATCGACTGGTATTAAAGGTAGGGAAGCCCGAGGAGACACAGCCGGTCTCCGTGCCGGACCACACGCCCAGACTGGTAGAAGATAAATTGAGCAGCTTGATGCAACAGGCGAAAAAGCTGGAAAACTTTACTGTGAAATGAAAAGAATACGGTTAGTAGAATAAATCAAAGGAGCGATTTCACGATGGCAAAAGGATTTGGACGCCCGCCTATGGGTCGTAAAGGCGGCAAAGTTGGAGTACCCGGTATGCCGGGTTTGAACATGGACATGATTAAGCAGGCACAGAAAATGCAGGCTGATATGGAAAAATCCCAAGCAGAGCTACAGGAAAAGGAATATACTGCAACAGCCGGTGGCGGTGTTATTTCTGCCACAGTAGACGGCAAGCATATTCTGAAGGAGCTGACCATTGACCCCGAAGCCGTAGACCCCGATGATGTCGAAATGCTGCAGGATATGGTCATTGCCGCTGTCAACGAAGCCGTCCGCCTTGCTATGGACGATATGAGCACGACAATGAGCAAAATCACAGGCGGGATGAATGTGCCATTTTAAACACGAAAGCGAATAAAGGAAAGGGTACATCTTATTTCTTTGTCGCAATATCCCCGCAAGTTCGATGGAAAACACACAGTACATTTCCTGCCTTAAGACTTGGTTGCAGGATGTGTGCTGTGTGTTTTTAGATTGACTAATATCTATGAATGAATGTCCTAAAAGAGGGGAGACATCCGATGGAATATACCTTTGAAGAAGTGGCAGACTTGTTAGATGAAATCGCAGAACAATTTCCGCCCGTGTTTTTCGAAACGCTCAATGGCGGTATTTTCCTCCAAGAGGAAGAAAAATTAGATCCGCTCGTTCCAAACGGGGATATATGCTTTTTAGGCGAGTATGTAAGAGATGAATATATAGGGTGCTATATCAACTTGTATTATGGTTCGTTTTTGTCTACGGCCAAAAACGAGGCTTGGACAGAGGAAAATTGGAAGCAGGAGCTTTATAAAACCTTATCCCATGAACTCACGCATCATATGGAATTTAGGGCAAATACGCATAGCCTGGATGATAAAGATGAGGAAGATTTTTTGGAATATTGGAAGTCCTTTCACCCAGATGACTAATTCGACAAAAAAAGTCACATATTTTAGGGAATATTTTCTTTTTTATCAAGATATCTGCAAATATCGTATAAAAACATTGCTATTGTTGTTATCTTGTAGTAGAATATGATAAATGTATTGTATTGGTTTGGTTTCAAATGCTATATTGGGAAATTTCTCGTAGGTTTACGATAGTATGAGGAGAGGAATTTGAGGAGGTTCTACACATGGGATTGTTTAATGTATTTCATCGGAATGCCGTAAACGACGATATAGATGATATATATGAGCCTTACGAGGATAGCTATCCCCGTAAGGAAGAAGTGCCGGCATCCAATAGTAATGTCAGCACATTTCAGCCTGTTCGCAGCGCAGCGGATGTGCAGGTGAATTTAGTCACTCCACAGAGATATGAAGACGCATCCAAAATTGCGGATTTACTTCGTGATATGAAGATTGTGCTTTTGAATCTCTCTAAAATGGAACAGAATGCCATCCGCCGTATTCTTGATTTTCTCTCTGGTGCAGTGTATGCAGAGGATGGAGATATCATGAAGGTTGGCACTAATGTCTACATTATTGCACCGTATTTTGTGGATCTCAAAGGGGACGCCTTCGATTCCTCTGGTCTGGGTTTC
>CAYQRI010000160.1:0-2986 GCA_964420085.1 uncultured Ruminiclostridium sp. | reverse complement strand
CAAAGGAGTTGCTATGATGGAGAAAGAAGGAATTTTGGGGGTGCTGGGCGGTATGGGTCCACAGGCAACCAACACCTTTTATCAGCGTGTCATTGACCGTACCCAAGCCGAAACCGACCAAGAGCACTTGCAGGTGCTCATCTGGAGCGATGCCAAGCTGCCCGACCGTACCGCCTCTATCTTGGGCGGACAGCAGGAAACCATGTTCCAAAAGCTCTTGCAGGATGCCAAGCTCTTGGAACACGCCGGCTGTACCGTCCTCGCGATCCCCTGCAACACCTCCCACTTCTTTGCCGACCGTTTACAGGCAGAGCTAACCATCCCAATTATCCACATGATTCGGGAAACTGTGGAAAACATTAAGCACGCCGGCAAACAAACCGTTGGCATTTTGGGTACAGACGGTACCGTCCAAACCGGTATCTATCAAAAAGAACTCACCGCCGCCGGTCTGACCCCCGTCACCCTCCCACCAGACTACCAGCGTGTGGTGATGTCCATCATCTATGACGAAATCAAACGGGGCGAAACCGGCTCCCGTGAAAAATTCGGGGAGCTGGATGCCTACCTCCGCTCCGTCGGGTGCGACTGCGCCATTCTGGGCTGTACCGAGCTTTCCGTCTATCGGGTGCTCCATAACCTGCCCGATTACTATATCGACGCTATGGAGGTTCTGGCAGAACAGGCCATCCTCCGCTGCGGAAAAACTTTGAGAAACGTGTGAGCAATGCCGCCTAACACAGAAAGGATGTCTCATGAATCTGACTTACTATCCCTTGGGTGATTACATCCAGCTATTACAGAAAAAGAACCTCCTCGTCACCGCCGCCCCCGTCCCCCTCACCAGAGAGGTCTCCTTGGTGAGCTGTGATTCCCGCTCCGTCGTGCCGGGTACGCTCTTCCTCTGCAAAGGAGCACACTTCAAGGAAGAATTCCTTCAGGCGGCCAAGGAGCAGGGCGCATTTGCCTATATTTCCGAAAAACCCTACCCCTCCGTGGATCTGCCCTGCTTGCAGGTCAGCGATGTGCGGCTCGCTATGGCACTTCTCGCAGACTTCTACTATAACCATCCGTCCTCTAAGCTGAATGTAGTCGGCATCACCGGCACCAAGGGAAAATCCTCCACCGCCTACTACTTAAAGTATATCTTTGACGAATATCTCTCCGCCAAAAAACAGGCACTCAGCGGCATCGTGTCCTCCATCGAAACCTATGACGGCACGGAACGCTTCGAGTCCCATCTCACCACCCCCGAGCCGCTCGACCTTGAGCGTCACTTCGCCAACGCCGTGGAAGCCGATATCCGTTATATGACCATGGAGGTTTCCAGCCAAGCCCTCAAATATGATCGGGTGCGGAACGTCGAATTTGCCGCCGCCGTCTTTTTGAATATCGGCAACGACCACATCTCCCCCATCGAACACCCCGACTTTGAGGACTATTTCTCCTCCAAGCTGCGGATCTTCGCCCAAGCCGCCGCCGCCTGCGTCAACCTCGATTCCGAACACGCAGACCGTGTGCTGGAAGCCGCTCGCCGCACCTGCCCCCGTATGATTACCTTCTCCCGCAAAGACCCCTCCGCTACCATCTTCGGCTCTCAGGTCAGAAAAGCGGGCGGCGATATCCTGTTCCGTGTCAAAACCCCACGCTATAGCCGTGAGTTCCGTCTCACCATGCCCGGACTCTTTAACGTACAAAATGCCTTGGCCGCACTCGCCGTCTGTGAGGCGCTGGGTGTTCCCGAGCAGTATGCCTTTGCAGGACTCATGAAGGCTCGTGTCCCCGGTCGTATGGAGGTCTACACCAACGCCGATGAGAAAATCTCCGTCATTGTCGATTACGCCCACAACCGCCTTTCCTTCGAAACCCTATTCCAGTCCGTGAAGGAGGAATACCCCGGACGGAAAATCCTCACCATCTTCGGCTGTCCCGGCTACAAGGCCTATGACAGACGTAAGGATTTGGGCGAAATCGCCGGTCGCTATGCCGACTTCGTGTTCCTCACCGAGGAGGATGCGGGCGAGGAACCCGTCGAGACCATTTGCAAGGATATTGCACAGTATGTGGAAAAAGAGGACTGTCAGTACAGCATCGTGCCCGACCGTGGGGAAGCCGTACGGCAGGCGATTATGGACTGTCAGGAGCCAACCGTGATTTTGCTCACGGGTAAGGGTGCCGAAACCCGTCAAAAGCGTGGCATTGCGTATATTGACTGCCCGTCTGACGTAGACTATGCCAAGGAATATCTCCGTGCCTACGATATCCAGCACGGCATGGACGGCATGAGTAAGGTACAGGCGCTCTTGGATGTCCTGCCCCTGCTCCGCCGCTATGAGGGCAGAACCGTCGTCATTAAATACGGCGGTGCCGCCTTGCACGCTTCCTCCACCGATACCATTTTACAGGATGCCGCTGCGTTGCAGTCTGTTGGCGTTCGGGTCATTTTGGTACACGGAGGCGGCAAAGAAATTTCTGCGCTCTTAGACCGTCTGGGCGTGGAAACCACCTTTGAAAATGGCTACCGTGTCACCGACCAGACCGTTTTGGATACCGCCGAAATGGCGCTGTCTGCCCGGGTAAACAAGTCCATTGTCGCCGTACTGGACCGCATCGGTGCCAAGGCCTGCGGCGTGTCCGGTCGAGATGGCCACCTCATTACCGCCCGTCAGAAGGATAAGTCCATGGGGCTGGTGGGCACCATCACGAAGGTCGAGCCACGGCTCCTGCGTACCCTGCTGGACAGCGGCTATCTGCCCGTCGTTTCCCCCATTGCCCGTGGCGAACATGGCGAAGCCTTTAACTGCAATGCGGACGATGCCGCCCGCGCGGTGGCGGAGGCAGTCGGTGCGGACAAGCTCGTTTTCCTCACCGATACCGACGGCGTTTTGGTGGACAGCCACAACCAATCCACCCGCATTGCCAAGATGGACGTTGCACGGGCAAAGGAGCTGATGGACAGCGGACTCATTGCCGGCGGCATGATTCC
>CAYQRI010000159.1:0-2990 GCA_964420085.1 uncultured Ruminiclostridium sp. | reverse complement strand
TTATGAGAAAAACTGTGCAAATCGGGCAGGTGCTGCTCCGAAAGGAGCTCATCGAGGAACGACAGCTCGAGCGTGCCATTCAGCTCCAAAAACGAACACCCGGCAAGCGCCTGGGCGATATCCTGATTGACTTGGGCTACGTCACAGAGCAGGCCATGGCAAAGGCGCTGGCAGAGCAGCTGCACCTGACCTATATCGACCTCTATCAATATTCTGTCCAGCCAGAGGCGGTCGCCTTGGTGGAGCAGACCTACGCCCAACGAAATAATGTCCTGCCCATCGAGATTCGGAATCGAGAGCTGGTGGTCGCCACCAGTGACCCCCTCGCCTACTATACCTTAGAGGAAATGCATAAGCTGACGGGCTACGAAATCAGCACCGTCGTGGTGGAAAAATCCGTGCTGCAGGCAGTGATTGAGCAAAATTTCACCGGCTCCGCCGTCCGCTCCGCCGCCGAAACCTTGGGCAGAGAGCGGGAACGAAACCCCGAGGATGAGGTGATGAATCTCACCGACGATCGTGTGGAGGGAACCCCCGTCGCCCGACTCATTTCCACCCTGCTCACCCAAGCCGCCCGTATGGATGCCAGCGATATCCACATCGAGCCGACCAAGGAGCATTTGGTCATTCGCCTGCGTATTAACGGCGATTTGGTGCTCCATACCACCATGAACCGCAACGCACATACCGCCATCAGTACCCGACTCAAGCTCATGAGTGAAATGGATATCGCTGAAAAACGTGTGCCGCAGGACGGTAAATTCCACTTTTCCGCCGGCGGTCTGGAGCTGGATATCCGTGCCTCCTCTCTTCCAACCGTGGAGGGAGAAAAGCTCGTGCTGCGGCTTTTGGGCAGCTCCAACCATCCCGAGCTTTTGGATATCACCCGTCTAGGCATGGGAGAGCAGAACTTGGCACTTTACCGTGAAATGACCCGTGCCCCGAACGGCATCATTCTGGTGACAGGTCCCACCGGCAGCGGTAAAACCACCACGCTGTATGCCACCTTAAACCTCTTGGCAAAGGAGACACGGAACGTTATCACCATCGAAGACCCCGTGGAGCAGCGGCTTTCCAGCGTCAATCAGGTGCAGGTGCAGAACAAAGCCGGCTTGACCTTCGCCGCCGCCCTTCGCTCCATTTTACGGCAGGACCCCGATATCATCATGGTGGGCGAGATGCGTGACACAGAAACCGCCTCCTTGGGTATGCGTGCCGCCATTACCGGGCACCTTGTCCTCACCACCCTGCACACCAACGACAGCCTCTCCAGTATCATCCGTATGGTCGATATGGGCAGTACACCCTATATGGTCGCCGCCGCCCTCACGGGCGTGGTGGCACAACGACTGGTCAAGGTGCTCTGTCCACGCTGTAAACGGAAAAGACCTTCGGACGAACGCAGCCGCATCCTGCTTGGGGACGACCGCATCACTGTGACCGAAACCTATGAGCCGGTCGGCTGTCAATTTTGCAACGGCACGGGCTATGTGGGTCGCCGCCCGATTTATGAAATTGTGAAGGTGGACGAGGTTCTCCGCAGTATGATTGCCCGTGGTGCTACGGTCATGGAGCTGAGAGAGCATGAACGGAGCAGGGGAACCCGCTTCCTGCGGGATGAGGTCTTAGATCTGGTCTGCGAAGGGGAAACGAGCCTAGAGGAAATGGAACGAGTCGTCTACTCCGTAGAGTAGGCGGGCGGCAGAGTGCCGCTTCTGGCTCGAGTACGCACGTTTGAGGTGCAATTGGCGTATATACCCGGTATGAGGTAGCCGGGCGGATATAGAATCCGCCCCTACAACCTTGTGACACTTAAATCTTAACAATTGCATGGAGGTGCTTTGGTTTTGATTTCTGCACAATCGCTTGTAAATTGTAACGAAACTGCCCACATCGTCCTTTGTGTTGCATGATTGCCATATGGAATGGTAGGGGACGATGCCCACATCGTCCCTCATGTTGCATAATTGCCATATGGATATGCATAAAAGACAAGCATGAATGATTGGGGAAAATTACGGGACGATGTGGGCATAAAAGCGGGACGATGTAGGCATAAAAGCGGGACGATGTAGGCATAAAAGCGGGACGATGTAGGCATAAAAGCGGGACGATGTAGGCATCGTCCCCTACTACCATTCCAAAAAAGTGAAGATTTAACAATTACACGGTACTACAAAGGATGGCAAAACACACCAAACATGGAGGGGAATCCTATGCTGATTCAAAGCATGATAAAAACCGCACAGAGGGAGCGGGCATCCGATATTCACTATGAGGAAGGGAAGCCGCTCTGTCTGCGGATTGACGGCACGATGCAGCGTATCGGTACGGCAGAGGATGTGGCGGGCTTTCCCGCCGGCATCTATGCCTATCTGACCGAGATGCAAAAGGAGATCTATGCAGGCGGTCAGGACTTGGATTTTGCCATTGAAACGACAGAGGGACAGCGCTGCCGTGTGAACCTGTTTCACAAAATGGGAGAGATGGGCTGTGTTCTGCGTCTTTTGGCGGAGGAAATCCCGACCACCGAGCAGCTGGGACTGCCGTCGCTGTTGCAGGATTTGGCGATGCTGCCCCGTGGACTGGTGCTCGTCACGGGCCCGACGGGCAGCGGTAAATCCACCACCCTCGCTTCGATGATTGACTATGCAAACCGCAACCGAAGCGGCCACATTATCACCATCGAAGACCCTGTGGAATACCGCCATACCTCAAAGCAGTCGCTGATTAGCCAGCG
Organism: uncultured Ruminiclostridium sp.; assembly: GCA_964420085.1. Lineage (GTDB taxonomy): Bacteria > Bacillota > Clostridia > Oscillospirales > Oscillospiraceae > Evtepia. The sequence goes on along the minus strand of CAYQRI010000159.1, from coordinate 250 downwards.
AGAGGTGGGACGGGATGTGCCCAGCTTCGCCGCCGCCCTGCGCTCTGCCCTGCGTGAAGACCCCGATATGATTCTGGTGGGCGAGATGCGTGACCATGAGACCATCGCCGCTGCCCTCACCGCCGCCGAAACGGGACACTTGGTGCTCTCCACCCTCCATACGAACGGTGCGGCGAAGTCTGTGGATCGTATTGTCGATATTTTTCCGCCCCACCAGCAGGGACAAATTCGGATGCAGCTTTCGGGCACC
>CAYQRI010000158.1:0-2995 GCA_964420085.1 uncultured Ruminiclostridium sp. | reverse complement strand
TTGCACGGGCAAAGGAGCTGATGGACAGCGGACTCATTGCCGGCGGCATGATTCCTAAGACCATGAACTGCATTCATGCTGTGGAGCATGGGGTGGGTGCGGTGACGGTTCTGGACGGCAGAATGGAACACGCCGTGTTATTGGAGTCCATTTCCGAACGGTCACTGGGGACAACCATCGAAAAGAAGCGATAATAGGTTCGCTTTGTCCGCCACGGGCGGGGACGTGGGATTACCCCGCACGGCGGGGGGACGGCGGCGGTCTGCGACCGCCTGAGGGTTTCGCCCTACCCGGGCGGGGCAAGGCTTTCTCTGGAGAAAGCCTTGAGAAAGAGCAGCAAGGGGTGCGCCCCTTGCATCCCCGTGGGAGAATTTGTCGTCGCTGTCGCTCCTCTGCTTGGCTTTGTGCCACAGTGGAAACGGTAGTGCCACAGAACGCAATAAGCGGTGCCCAGATTTGGTTGCTGTATTTTTTGCGACAAATGTCAAAATTGAATTTGGCGTGCGAGAAATCCTTTCCCATCGTGATTCTAATGACACGCTAGAAATAGAATTGCGATGGGAACGATTTTCTGGCACCTCAAATCCAGTCAAAAGATAATTCGCATAAAACAGTATCCAAATCTGGGAACAACGGACGGGCGGGATAGAAAGACGGACGTTTCCACTGCGCCACAAACCCAAGCGGAGGAGCGGGAGCGACGACTTAATCACTCCGGGGATGCAAGGGGCGCACCCCTTGCCGCTCTTTCCCGCCGCTTTCTACGGAGAAAGCGGTGCCCCATCCGGGTAGGATGCCCGCCCGGCGAGGGCACCCCCGTCCCCCGCCGTGGCGGGCAATCCCCCGGCGACCGCAGTCGCCGCAACTCTCGTCCCCTCGCAGGGGGAAGTCCCACTTAATACCGGGAACACAGGTCGATTAAACCGCAACGGTACGAACCCGAATTAAAAGCGGGCTTCGCCCGCCCCTTGGGAACAAAAGTGGCTTTACGCACAACCAAACGAACTCGAGATTAAGAGCCGCCTTCGGCGGCCTCGAATTAAGAGCGGGCTTCGCCCGCCCGCCCAAAGGAGAATACTATGTTTCACATCGAAACCCTGCCAAACGGCGTCAGACTCGTCACAAAACCCATTCATACCGTGCGTTCCGCCGCCTTCGGAATCTGGGTGGGCGGCGGCTCCCGTGAAGAAACCGAAGCTGAGTCCGGTGCCTCTCACTTCATCGAACATATGCTCTTTAAAGGCACCGAAACCCGCTCCGCCGCTGATATTGCCCGGGAAACCGATGCCATCGGCGGTCAGATGAACGCCTTCACCACCAAGGAATGTACCTGCTTCTATGGCAGAGTCCTCGATAACCACCTCCCCAAAGCACTGGATATCCTCCTTGATATGGTCTACCATTCCGCCTTCGCACAGGATGCCGTGGAAACCGAACGGGGCGTCATTTTGGAAGAAATCGATATGTATGAGGATACCCCCGATGACCTCTGCGCCGAAAAACTCTTTTCTGCCATCTTCCAAGGCTCCTCTCTCGCCCGCCCCATCTTGGGGAAAAAGGATACCCTCAAAACCATGACGGGCGACTTCTTGCAGCACTATCATAAAGCCCATTACAGAGCCGATAATACCGTCGTTTCCCTCGTGGGCAGCTTCTCTGAGGAATTGCTCGAAACCCTCCGCCAGCGCTTTTCCGACCTGCCCCAAGGCGAAAAGCCCAGCCAGACAAAGGCAGTCTATACCCCCGCCTTCGTCACCACCAAAAAATCCATCGAGCAAAACCATCTGAACATTGCATTCAAAGGACTTGCCTTCGATAGCCCCCGCCGCTTCGCCCTCCAAATGCTCTCCACCATCTTGGGCGGCGGTGTGTCCTCCCGCCTGTTCCAGCAGGTCAGAGAGCAGCAGGGACTCTGCTACTCCGTCTATTCCTACGGCGCAGGTCATGCCGATACCGGTGCCTTTTGTATCTATACCGCCCTCAATCGGCAGACGGAGGAAAAGGCACTCGAGACCATCGTACGGGTTATTCGGGAATTTCAGGAGGAAGGCCCCACCCAGGAAGAGCTGGAACGTGCCAGAGAGCAATCCAAGGCCAATGTCGTGATGGGACTGGAATCCACCCAAGCCCTCATGAGCCATGCCGGACGCTCGCTCCTGTTCACCGGTGAAATTCTCTCCCCGGAACAAATTATCGAAGCCTATGACGCCGTCACACGGGAGGATATCCTCGCCCTGTCGGCAGAAATCTTCCAGTGGGATACGGTATCCCTCTCCGCTGTGGGACAGGTTCGCACCCCAGAGGAGTATAAAAAACACATCACACCTTGACCCAATGGGCGCAAAACGCCGTGGCAATTCTTCCGATGAGAAGGACTGCCACGGCGTTTTTTGGTTTGAAATTCTAAAAAGAAAAGACTGCTCTTGACTTTTGTTTGAAGTTCTGTATAATTACTTTGAAGTTCAAAGTAATAGGGAGGGAGACAAAACGACATGGAGCCAGAGCAGCTCAACGGATTTATGGTGGAGGTATTTAACGACATCCTCCATATAGAGGAAAGCTTTCTGATGCAGGGAAACGTTAAAGGACTTTCGGTGCGTGAATTCCATGTCATCGAAGCGGTGGTCAATGCCCAAGGACAAGGCACCGCCAAGCAAATCGCAGAAGTCCTGCGCATTACACAGGGCAGTGTCTCCACGGCGCTGTCTACCCTAGAGAAAAAGGGCATGGTGCAGCGTACCCCCGATCCACAGGATAAACGAGTGGTGCGGCTGGCTGCCACCGAGGTCGCCCGCCAAGCCAATGCCCATCATACCAAATTCCACAAGGCGCTTGTGGGCGCACTGATAGAAAAATTGCAGGTGACCGACCTTTCCGGCTTTGCTGCCGGTCTCACTGTCCTGCATGACTTCTTCCAGTCCGACCAAGCCGATTTACAGATAAGGAGTCACCTCATGGATACCATTATTCTCACCGATTCTACCAGTGATATCGA
>CAYQRI010000157.1:0-3025 GCA_964420085.1 uncultured Ruminiclostridium sp. | reverse complement strand
ATAAAAAACAGGGCTTCACGCTGGTGGAGCTGATGATCGTGCTTGCCCTTTTGGGCATCTTGGGCGGACTCATCGCCGCAGGCTATTCGGGCTATCGGAACAACACGAAGGACTATACCGCCGAGCGGATGCTGGATGTTTTAGAGGAGGCCTATCTCTACGCCCGCACCGTGACCAAGTCGGATGCCGCCGCCGTTCTTGAAGTGCCCCGCTTGGTGGTGGGAGAGCTGCAGCTTGACCAAAACTATACCGTAGAGCCGAAGGGGGAAAGCTATACCATTTCCTACACCACGGACTATATCACGGAAACGGGTGAACATACGAAAAAGACCTATTGGCGAAACGGGACGCAAAGTCCCCCTATAGAACCGCCCACGGTCGAGGGCGGCGACGATGTTGTCGTTACGGTCACCGGTAATGTGCTCGAGGATATGCGGAATCTTTTAAAAGACATGAATGAAATAAACCAAAAATATAGCAATAATGCAGAGAGAAACAGAGCGAAGAAAAAATACTTTGCAGACAGGGGATATGAGGTTCCCAATCAAAGCTACAGCAACGATATCTTCCGTGAGTACCTGTTTCAGGTTGTTTATAACGGCACTTGGCCAAAGCTGCCAGATGCCTTTTTCACGAAAAATGGAATGGAGATACCAAAGGAACCGCTCTATGTTCAGCCATATATCGAGGCGGGGGCGAACAATAAAACATATGATCCCTCAAAGGTTGTTGTGTTCGCTCGAACGGATAACTCAGCAAATGGCGGATGGTTCACCCTATATCTCTACCTTGACGATATTTGGTTTTATAACAAACAGGGAACCGTTGTAACCAAAGGGTATGATGATTTAAAGGCAGAAATCATGAAAGCAGATTCCGGATGGAATAAACTGGAGGGTGGGCAGCTACAGAAAGGAGCCATGTCATGAAACGCAAGCAAGGCTTCACCCTCATCGAGCTGATGATTGTCCTTGCCGTATTGGGGATTTTGGCGGCGCTCACCCTGCCTAGCTTCAAAGGACTCAAGGAGGACAGCAACGCCCGCATTTGTGCGGAAAATCGGAAGATCATGCAGGGAAGCTATCTTGTCCGCCGCAACCTGGGAAACGGGGAAAGTATAGAAGACAGCAAGAATGCCATCATAGCACAGTTCAAAGACACGGGAACGATGCTTTGCCCTTCGGGCGGCACCTATACAGTTCAGACGACGAAGATCGGCGGTACCTTAGGCATCACCTGCTCCGAGCACGGCGGCACTCTGCGAGGCGTAGATTTGGGGAATCTTTTGGGCGATATCATTGGGGGTTTTGATACCAAGGTTTCCCGCTATGACTCCGAAGCCATCGGCAAGAAGTATGCCGATGGGAGCGCCAGTCATGCTACAAAAGTGGAGGAGCAGCTGAAGAAGCAAGGCTTCACCACCGAGGGTACGACGTGGAGTGTGGAGCTGGCAGCAGACAAGAAGAAGATTTCAACCATCTGCTGGATGGAGGATAGCTTCACCGAAAATGCAAAGGTCGGGAATTGGGCGCTCGTTCTGCGCTATAATAACAACTGGAAAACCTACACGGTAGGCTATGTCTCCATCTTCGAAAATACAAAGGGTGGCTTTGCCGAGGGGAATTATTTGTCCTTTCAGGGCGGAACTGTGCAGGAATACAAGTCAGACGGCGTGAAACAAACCGATACAACGAAGGCGTCCTTCGATGAGGCCTACGCACTTTATCTCAAAGCACGGCAGGAGCTGAAGGACAAAGGCTTGAGTGAATATTTAGGGGCAGACAAAAAACCCATCGAATTCACCTCTGAACCAATCAAGTGAGGACAGAAGAGGAAAAATGCTGCTGCTGCACAGCCTTGACACCGTCTGCTTCTGTGGTACACTACCATAGGGGTATTTTGTGAAAAATGCACCCACCATTATAAAAAAACAAAGGATTGGAAAAAGTATGCTGAAAACCTATGATGCAGTCATTTTAGGCTGTGGCGAGGCCGGCGTGTTTGCCGGCTATGAGCTGATTCACCGCAACCCCGGTATGAAGGTATTGATTGTCGATCAGGGGCACGACATCTATCACCGCAGCTGCCCCATCGTGGCAGGGAAGGTGAAGGAGTGTATCAACTGTCCGGTCTGCCATACCATGTGCGGCTTCGGCGGTGCGGGTGCGTTTTCCGACGGAAAATATAACTTTACCACTGCCTTCGGCGGCTGGCTGACCGATTTCATGCCCGAGCGGGAGGTCATGGAGCTGATCGACTATGTGGACGAAATCAACACCGCACACGGAGCCACGCAGGAGGTCTATTCCACCGATACCCCCGCCGCCCGCGCCCTGCGGAAAAAGGCGTTGGAATCCGACCTGCATCTCTTGCAGGCACGGGTGAAGCACCTTGGCACAGAAAATAACCTGCGCATTTTAACCAATATCTATGAAACGCTGAAGGACAAGATCACCTTCCGTTTCCACACCGCCGTCACGGAAATCAAAAAGGCAGAGGACGGCTATATTTTAGAGACCGCTGACGGGGACGAGTATTTGTCCAAATACCTCATCGCTGCCCCCGGCCGTTCCGGTGCGGAATGGTTCTCCAACCAGTGCCGCAAGCTGAACCTACCCATGACCAACAACCAGATTGACATTGGTGTCCGTGTGGAGCTGCCTGCGCTCGTCTTTGAGCATATCACAGACGTGGTCTATGAATCGAAGCTGATTTACCGCACGAAGCAGTATGGCGACCCTGTGCGAACCTTCTGCATGAATCCCTACGGTCACGTTGTGGCAGAGAACGTGGAGGGAATCAACACCGTAAATGGGCACAGCTATTCTGATCCCAAGCTGCAAAGCGAAAACACCAACTTTGCGCTTTTGGTCTCGAACCATTTCACCCAGCCCTTCGACCAGCCCTATCGCTATGGCAAGCACATTGCGTCGCTGTCCAATATGCTGGCAGGCGGTGTGCTTGTCCAGCGGTTTGGCGATTTGGTGCGTGGCGTTCGCTCGAACGAGCACCGCATGAGCAAATC
>CAYQRI010000156.1:0-3064 GCA_964420085.1 uncultured Ruminiclostridium sp. | reverse complement strand
ATGCCTATGAGCGCCATGTGATTCATGAAGCCTTGCAGGATTATCCCAATGTGATTACGTATTCTACGGGAACGGAGCCAAACCGCCGCACTGTGGTGGCTTTTTCCCGGGGTAAGCACACTTACTAAATTGCAAAACCAAAAGAACACGCAACGAAAAGGAGGGCGGCGGAAATTTTCCGTCGCCCTTTTCTGCGGGCGGCGGGCAAAGCCCGCTGTTAACTCGTGACTATACGTTTTAGGTTGAATCCACTGATGTTCCCGGTATGAAGTGGTACTTTCCCCTGCGGGGGGACGGGGGATTGCCCGCCCACGGGGCGGGGTGTCCTACCCGGACGGGGCACCGCTTTCTACGGAGAAAGCGGTGGGAAAGAGCGGCAAGGGGTGCGCCCCTTGCATCCCGGGGACGATGTGTCGTCGCTCTCGCTCCTCCGCCTGGGATAGTGCCACAGTGGACACGGTCTCTTTCTATAGCGCCCATCCGTTGTTCCAAGATTTGGATACTGTTTTGATGCCGCTATAGTAGAATCCTAGATTTTCAAAAATCCAGATTTACTCTTTGTCGCAACAAAACGGAAACCAAACCTTGGAACCGCTTATTGTGTTCTGTGGCACTACCGTTTCCACTGTGCCACGATGTCAAAACGGAGGAGCGGCAGCGACGACTTAATCGTTCTGGGGATGCAAGGGGTCGCAACCCCTTGCTGCTCTTTCCGTCTGCTTTCTCCAGAGAAAGCGGACAACCCTCGCCCGGGTAGGGCGACGTCCCTCGGCGACCGCAGTCGCCGCAACCCCCCGTCCCCCCGCAGGGGCGGAGAAAACCCACTGAATACCGGGAACATAGGTCGATTGAACCGCAAAGGTAGGAACACGAATTAAAAGCGGGCTTCGCCCGCCCGGGAACAAAAGTGAATTCACCCCCAAAGCTACGAACTCGAATTAAAAGCGGCTTTCAGCCGCAATCAGCCGCTAGTGGTGCCCTCTGGGAGAATGAAAAGCGGCGGAATGGAGAATTCTTATGTGTGTACGAGATAGAATCCATCCACAATTGTTGGCGTGGTACGACGCCTCTCCGGGTTTTGACTTTGACCACCTGGAGGAATTTGTGAAGAAGTGTAATGCTGCCGAGCTGTTAAACCTCAAGGAAGATTCCTTGGTCGCCGTGCGTGACGAGGAGATTCCCGGACCCGATGGCGCACCGCCCCTGAAGCTTCGCATCTATGAGCCGACAGAAAAAGGAGCCGAGCCATTGCCCTGTGTGTTTTTCTATCACGGGGGCGGGTTCCTGTTTGGCACAGTCTATCGCCAAGAAGACCTTTGCCAGCGTTATGTGAAAAACGTGGGCTGTGTGGTGGTTTCGGTGGAATACCGTTTGGCGCCGCAGTGGAAAAGCCCCGCAGCATTGGAAGACTGCTACGCCGCCCTTTTGTGGGTACACGCAAACGGCACTGCACTGGGTGTGGATGTCGAGCGTCTGGCGGTTTGCGGACTCTCAGCGGGCGGCAATTTGGCGGCGGCGGTGTCACTGCTGGCACGGGACAGAAAAGGTCCCAAGCTCTGCCTGCAAATGCCGCTTTACGCCGAGCTGGATTATAGGCTGGATACCTTCTCTGCCTATGAAATCACAGACAAAAAGCTGTGGTGTCGAGAGACCTGCGAGAAGTCTTGGGATAAGGTCTTGGGTACGGGAAAAATGCCGACCGAATATGAGTCGCCGTCCTTGGCAAAGGACTTGAGCGGTCTGCCGCCGTTGTTTTCCTACATCGGACAGCTAGACCCCGGTCGGGACGAAAATATTGTGTATTGGACGCATATGATGCAGGCTGGGGTGGAGGTGGAATACCATGTATTCCCCGGGGCATACCACTGCTTTGAGCTGAGCGTACCAGAGGCGGAGGTCAGCAAGCGAGCCTACGAGCTGAGCTATGGCGCTCTGCGTCGTGCGTTTGGTATCGACCCGAAGTGAGCAAACGGGGAAAATCGCCCAAGCTTGTCCACAAAAACGCACCAGACGGTGGAAAAAAGGAGGGTGTTTTGCCTTGCAACAGGAAGATCACTTGAAAAACAGGATGAAAGAGCGAAAGTTATCCCATGCTTATGTCATTGTTGGGGAAAAGCGGGAGGAATGGGCGAACACCCTTGCCCAAGCACTGGTGTGTACAGGGGAAACGCCGCCCTGCGGCGCTTGCTCTGGATGTCGGAAAGCGCTGCGTGATATCCACCCCGATATTTTGCGGTGGGATGCGGAAGGGGAAGGGCTGAAGGCAGAGCAGGTCAGACGGCTGCGGTCGGATGCCTATATTCTCCCCAACGAAGCGCCCCGTAAGGTGTATATTTTGGAGCACGCCGAGCTTTTGAATACAACGGGGCAGAATATACTATTGAAGCTGATAGAGGAAGGGCCGAGCTATGCCGCCTTTCTGTTCCTCACGCCGAATCCCGAGCTGCTGCTTTCCACCATTCGCTCCCGCTGCGAGACCCTGCGGGCGATGGGAGAGGAGACCGAAACGGTGACGGCGGAGGGCGTACAGCTGACCGAACTCATTTTAAACGAAGCGCCTGCGGTGGAGGTATTGCCGTTTCTTCTTTCGTTGGAGAAACGGAAACGAGAGGAGCTTGCTCTGATATTGGAGACCACCACTGCCCAGCTGGTTGCCCAGCTCCCTGCACGTCCCGAGCTGCTCCCAATTTTGGAGAAGCTCCAGCCGATCCAAGCCGCCAGCGCCTTCAATATCAGCAGCGGCCATCTGGTGAGCTGGCTCTTAGCGGTAATTTAAACAGACCCATTGTAGGGGCGGATAATATGTTTAGTATAGTAACATGGTTTACACTTTCCGCCCCTACAATGGTGGGAAAAAACCCATTCCCCCCTTGGGAACAAAGGTCTATTTAACCACAACCAAATGAACTCGAGATTAAGAGCGGGCTTTGCCCGCCTCGAGATTGTTTGGTTGTGCGTCAATGGGCATTTGTTCCCAAGGGAAACTTGAAGGGGCGGATTCCATATCCGCCCGCCAGACAAAGCACCACCTCATACCAGGAACATAGGTTGATTGAATCACAAA
>CAYQRI010000155.1:0-3109 GCA_964420085.1 uncultured Ruminiclostridium sp. | reverse complement strand
CCGATTTCACCCTAGACGTATTTTTAAAGCCCTGCTGACCAAGCCAGCAGGGCTTTGTTGTGGAGTCCTATAAGACGCTATATCCTGCGACAAAGATTGTATTGAAGACCTGCGGGTCTATCCCACCCGAGGCTCCCAAGCGATTATTGACCGTGCCCTCAGCGTTCGGGGTGGTCGGGCGGAGCTTCTCTATGCCTACATTGACGTAGAACCAGCCAACTACAATCGAGGCTTTTACAGCGTAGACATCCGCTACTATTACCGTATCACCGCCGACGCCTTCGTCGGAGGACCACGTCCCGCCGAGATCAGCGGGCTTGCCGTCTTCGACAAACGGGTCATCCTCTTTGGCAGTGAGGGGAATGCCAAAATTTTCTCCTCCACCTATCGCCCCAACGGCATGGATTGTCCTCTGCCCGGTCGGAGCAATCTGCCTGAGGCCGTGGTCGAATCGGTCGATCCCATCGTCCTCAGCCTCAAGCTCTTGGACCCGTGCGACTGTATGCCTTGCTGCCCACCGCCATGTCCCCCGCCCTGCGGTGGCTGTCCGCCCACAGCCTGCCCCACGGGCGGCGGCTGCTGCGCAGAAAATGAGCTGACCGAAATCCCCCCCTGCATCAGCGCCTGCTTCGACTGCGAGCTGAGCTTTGACGGGGGCTGCCGCCGGCTTTACGTCACCTTGGGGCAATTTTCCATGATTCGTCTGGAACGAGATTCTCAGCTCCTCATCCCCATCTACGACTACTGTATGCCCACCAGAGAGTGCTGCAGCAGCGATGAGGACGGCGACGACGATCCCTGCGAGGTCTTCCGCCAGATCCGTTTCCCTATGGGCGAATTTTTCCCACCCAGCATTCTCCCCGGTATGGAGGAGGATGGCTGTAGACGAGGCAGCGGTTGCTGTAACACCAACGACTGAGTATAGGGCTTGCCCTTTCGTCCGCTTTTTAGTATAATGAATCGGAACACATTCGCTTTTTTCAAGGAAGGAGGTGCCTGTGGGACGAACAGGATTCATTCATGATAAGTTGGACATCAAGTTTTTGGTGCTGTATCTCATGGCACGGGTTGCCTCTCCAGTGGACTTTGCTACCTTGGCAGAATTGACCTTCTGCGACGACGGTGTCGAATATTTCGACTTCGCCGAATCTGTGGCAGAGCTGGTCTCCACTGAGCATTTAGAGGTGGCGGACGAACGCTACACCATCACCGAGAAGGGCCGGCGGAACGGGAAAATCTGCGAGAGCAGTCTGCCGCTGTCCGTGCGGAAAAAGTGCGACACCAATCTGGTGCGAATCAACGGCGCACTCCGTCGAGACGCACAGGTTCGCACCGAGCTTTTGCCCCGCGAGGACGGTAGCTTCACCCTGCGTCTGATTCTGGACGACGACAAAGGCAACATTATGACCCTGGATATGCTGACTGCGTCGGCGGAGCAGGCCAATCAGGTGGGAGAACGGTTCCGTATCCACCCCGAAAAGCTCTACCATGGCATTCTCCAAGTGCTTTTGGAGCAGGACGACTAAAACACGGAACGACGGCAATACAGAGACAAACGGATGGATGCCATCCATCCCTACATTTGACAAAAAAAGGACTGTTGCAGCATACTGCAACAGTCTTTTTTACGTCACGCTTTCATTTCAAAATGTGAGGAGCAGGCACGGCAGGTGATGGAAACCTTGCCCACGCCCTTTGGCACACGCATCTGCTGCCCGCAGGTCGGACACTGAAAATAGGCATAGGTCTTATCCGGCTTCATCGCTCTCCGACCCTTAAACCAGTGCACAACGGAGCGAATGAGCGCTAAAAATCGAGCATTTTCTATCTGTCGCCGCTCCACATTCTTAGAGCAAACACGAACAATCAGGTAAATAAGCACAACGGAAGCAGGGATCAGTAAAGGCAAATAAATCCGTCCCACTGCCACCAAAGCAATCAGCACAATGAGCCAAAAAAGGCTATAGAGATCGACCCCGGGATGCCGCTGAAAAAAAGGCTGCTTCGTAATACGACTCGCCTCCCGTCTGTTTTTAGTATAATCGCATGGTTTATTATACCCACAGCGTGGAGAGAGTCAAGCCAGGAATCGTAAAGAATGTGTAAATTTCAGCAGCTCTACCCCTAGAAAGGACGCACACGCACCTCACCGGAGGAGAGCCGTCGTTCGGTTCCGTCCGCCTCCTGCACCCGAAGGGAGAAGTCCGGTTCCAAGCCCAAAACTTGGACACGACGGGTGCTGTCCCGCTCCAGAACGGTGACCTCTTTTCCCAAAACAAGGGAGCGTTTGCGGTAGTCCTCAAAAAAAGGCTTGGCTTCTATATCGGCATAAAATGCAAAAAAATGATCCAAAATCTGGGCGACAAGGCGACTTCTCGCCGCCAAGCCCTCGGCTTCTGTCGCAAACACTGCCCCTGCCTCCGGCAAATCGGGCGGAAAGCCGCCCTTCGGCGGATGGAGATTCACGCCAATGCCCACAACGGCATAGGTCAAGCCGCCGCTTTCCAGGTCCAGGGCGGCTTCGGTCAAAATTCCACAGATTTTTTTCCCTCGACAAAATACGTCGTTGACCCATTTGATTTGGGTTTCTACCCCGGCACATCCCTCCACAGCCAAGGCGACGGCGGCGGCGGCACAGGTGGTAAGCGAAAGTGCCTCTTGGGCAGAGAGGTTGGGTCTGAGCAGCACGCTGAAATACAATCCCGATGCAGGCGGCGAATAGAACTGGTGGTCTCTGCGTCCACGCCCCTCAGTCTGCTGCTCGGCGACCAAAACCAAGCCCTCCGCCGCACCCTGCTCCGCCCTTTGACGCACAAGTGTATTGGTTGAGGTCACTATCTGCGCCACCTCCACAGTCAGCCCCTCGGTTTTCAGGCTCTGGGCGATACTCTGGGCAGAGAGCATGGTGCTTTCTGCCCGCAGGCAATAGCCCCGATTGGATGCGGCATCGATGGGATAGCCATTCTCCCGCAGCTGGGCGATGGCCTTCCAGACGGCACTGCGACTGACACCAAGTGTCTGCGCCAAAGCCTCACCGGAAAAATACGCACCACGGGTTTTTTCCAGCATTTCCAAGACACGGTCTTTGACTGTCATGGTTCTCCCTCCT
>CAYQRI010000154.1:0-3179 GCA_964420085.1 uncultured Ruminiclostridium sp. | reverse complement strand
GTCATCAGAGCGTTCGGGTGGCAGCAATTCAAAATCTGCCCGTTCTTACATAGACTCATGAAACGGTCGCCTGTGCGCCCCTCTCGATAACAGGCGGTGCAGAAGGACGGGATGTGCCCCGTATCCATCAGCCACTGCACGACCTCATCCAAGGTGCGCTGGTCGGATACATCGAACTGCTCGGTGTCGTGGGGACGTTCTTCCTCCGTGTAGCCGCCCACGGAGGTGCGGGACGCACCGCTGACCTGAGAAATGCCAAGCTGCAACAGGCGGGAACGCACCTCCTCCGATTCTCTCGTGGAGACAATCATGCCGGTATACGGCACCGCCAGACGGATGCAGGCGGCGATTTTGGCAAAGGTGTCGTCGGAAATGGCGTTGTCAAACGCACCCGGGTCGATGTCGTCGGCGTGCTTGATGCGGGGGACACTAATCGTATGCGGGCCAACCCCGTGCACCGCCTCCAAATGCTCGGCGTGCATCAGCAAACCGGCAAATTCATATTTATAAAGCTCCAAGCCGAACAGGACGCCCAGACCAACGTCATCAATGCCGCCCTCCATGGCTCTGTCCATGGCTTCGGTGTGATAGTCGTAGTCGTGCTTGGGACCCGTGGGATGCAGAGCTTCGTAGCTTTCCTTGTGGTAGGTCTCCTGGAACAGGATATAGGTGCCAATGCCGGCATCGCTCAGCTTGCGGTAATTTTCTACCGTGGTGGCGGCGATGTTGACGTTCACACGGCGGATGGCACCGTTTTTGTGGTTGGTGGTGTAAATGGTGTTGATGCACTCCAAGATATAGTCGATGGGGTTATTCTTGGGGTCCTCTCCTGCTTCGATGGCGAGCCGCTTGTGCCCCATATCCTGCAAGGCGATGACCTCGGCACGCAGCTCCTCCTGTGTCAGCTTCTTGCGGGGGATGGTTTTGTTCTTCAGATGGTACGGGCAGTACACACAGCCATTCACGCAGTAGTTGGAGAGGTAGAGCGGCGCAAAAATGACAATGCGGTTGCCATAAAAGGAGAGCTTGATCTCCTCTGCGATCTCATAAATTTTCTGTACCTTTTCGGGAATCTCGCAGGCGAGCAGCACGGAGGCCTCCCGATGGGTCAGACCGGCACAGGTGCTGCCTGTTCCGGTTTTTTGCGGACGGGCTTTTTCAAGAATTTGGTCGATCAGCTCGACATTGTTCTTGTTTGCCTCCGCATAGGCGAGGGTCTCCTTGATTTCTGCGTCGTTGATGAACTCCTCTGCCTTGAGGGAGCTTGGGTTATAGATTGCCATAAGTTTGTGTTCCTTTCTTTTGGGTCAGAGCTTCTTCCCCATGAGAATGTTATCTCCACGACCGTCCGCCAAAAAGCAGCCGACCGATTGGATGCGTGCATTGAGTAAAGCTAAGTGCTCGGCGGATTCTGCACCCGTGTTGAGCTTGTTGTTATAGAGCTTGTATTTGTCCCGCACGGTGGGGGGAGAGAGGTTGGGCATGACGACATTGGCGCCGGCGAGCAGTCCCATTTCCCGCCCGTTGGGATGGATGCTGCCCAAGGCGGTGGTTGCAGGGAGCAGCACCGACGGACAAATCAGGCGGATGAGGGAGAGTAGGTAGCAGGTCTGTGACAGACTGCCTGCGGGAGCATCCCGAAACGGGGTGTCCTTGTGCGGAATAAAAGGACCGATGCCGCACATTTCAGGCTGAAAGCGTTCGATGAGCTTCAAATCCTCTGCCAAGGTTTTTGGGGTTTGCCCCGGTGAGCCGACCATAAAGCCACAGCCCACCTGAAACCCGATCTCCCGCAGGGCATACAGGCAATCCAGCCTATGTGCAAGGGTCATGGCAGGGGGATGCAGGATGTTATAATGTGTGGGGTTGGCGGTCTCGTGGCGGAGTAAGTAGCGGTCGGCACCGGCTTCGAACAAATGCTGATAGCTTTCCCGGCTCCGCTCCCCCAAGGAGAGGGTGATGGCACAGTCAGGAAAGCGGGCTTTGATTTGGGAGATGAGGCGGCAGAGCAGACGGTCGGTAAAGTGTGCATCCTCGCCGCCTTGCAGGACAAAGGTACGAAAGCCCAAGGCGAAGCCCGCTGCACAGCAGGCGAGAATATCATCTTCGGTCAGACGGTAGCGCTCTCCGGCGGCATTGCTTTTACGAATACCGCAATAGTAGCAGTCATTTTTGCAAATGCTGCTGACCTCAATCAGCCCACGCAGATAGACTCCGTTTCCATAGACCCGCTGACGGGTCTCACGAGCGAGAGCCGCCGCTTCTGCGGCGGTCTCCTCGGTTTGCCCGACAATCAGGGCTTCGTAGTCTGCCAGTGAGAGGGGGGCTTGCTGATTTAACGCAGCAAGAAGCGACGTAATTTTATTCTTCATGGGATAAAATATGCGAGAAGATGGTTTTTGCGGTGACACCGGGCAAACGCCCCACCTTTCCCGCTAGGGCAGAGATTTCATCCTGCGGGGCATCGATGGCGATGCTGATGATGCTAATGCCGTGCTTACGGTAGGGAATGCCCATGCGACCGATGATATACTTTCTATAGTCGTGTAAAATGGCGTTCAGGTCTTCCACGGTATCGCCGGTTTCGACAATGACGCTGATGACAGCAACTCTTGTTTCCATAAAGGGGGTGGCTCCTTTCTGATGGGGTTACCACTGATATTGTGGCACAGCTTACGACAAAATGCAAGGGGGAGCGAAAAGTCTTTCATATCCCATGGGGATATGGTTTCCTTATCCTATAGTATACCACCGATCTCCGGAATTTAAGTGTGTAGGTCACGAAAAGGCTCAGTTTCGTTCTTGACAAAATCAGGTGCTTTGCTATAATGAGAAATAACAAGGGCACTGTTGCAGAAGCGGTTAGCCCTTCAAAGGATCAATTACATAAGTATTATGTTGACCGTTTGGTGGGCGCCAAGCGGTCAACAAGCTTTTATCACAAAGTATCCACCAAAATAATGATGCATACTGCAATTCGAAAAAAGAATTGCTTTTTGTTCATAAAAGCATCACCTCCCTTCTACAAGGGAAGTGGCTAACCACTTTTTGTTCTGCAACAGTGCCGGAACTAGTTTAGCATAGCTTGGCGATTTTTGTCAAATGATGGGCTAAAAAAGCACCCGTTTCGTTCTTGACAAAATCAGGTGCTTTGCTATAATGAGAAATAACAAGGGCAC
>CAYQRI010000153.1:0-3245 GCA_964420085.1 uncultured Ruminiclostridium sp. | reverse complement strand
TGAGAAAAATCGGTGAGGCGGAACAGCACCCAACCAATATTGACCACAAAAAAGGCATAGAGCCAACGGAAAAACGCAGGGAGCTTCTCCAAAAGCCGTCCCAATACAAATTTTTCCAAAACCAGTAAAACGGCGTAATACAGCCCCCATAGAATGAAGTTCCATTCCGCACCGTGCCAAAAGCCCGTTAAGCTCCAGACAATAAGGATGTTAAGCATCCAGCGGGCTTTCCCCACACGGCTGCCCCCCAAGGGGATGTAGACATAGTCTCGGAACCAAGAGGAGAGAGAGATGTGCCACCGTCGCCAAAACTCCGTGGCAGATTGCGAAACATAGGGGTAATTGAAGTTTTCCAAAAAGTGAAAGCCAAACATTCGCCCCAAGCCGATTGCCATATCACTATAGCCGGAAAAATCGAAATAAATCTGCATGGTATAGGCAAAGGCGGCGAGCCAAAGCATGGAGGTGCCATAAAGTGCGGCATTTCCGTTGTAAATGGTATCGGCGACAGCGGCGGCACCGTTTGCGAGGATTGCCTTTTTTGCCAAGCCAAGGATGAAGCGTTTCAGTCCGATGATCACATCGTCCCACGATTCCCGACGATGAACAATCTCATCTTCTACCGTACTATAGCGAACGATGGGTCCTGCAATGAGCTGAGGAAAAAAGCTGACATACAGGAGTAGATAAAAGAAATTTTTCTGTACCTGTATTCGTCCAAAATAGAGGTCGATCACATAGGAGAGGATCTGGAAGGTATAGAAGCTGATGCCGATGGGAAGGGCGATGGCGGCAAGGGTCTTGTCGCTGGCGATGAGGAAGGAAACGGTATCCCAGAAAAAGTTGAGATATTTAAAGACTAACAGGTTCAGCACGATCAAGGAGACTGTGAGAATGAGCAGGATTTTTTTGCGGCCGTCCTTGGCGGTTTGTAGGAGCAGACCACCCACATAGGCGACAAGGGTTGCCAGAAGCATCATGATGACATACTTTGGTTCTCCCCAGGAGTAAAAGAGCAGGGAAAGAACCAGGAGTAAGCCGTTCCGATAGACCCTGCTTGGAAAGAGGTAATAGGGAATTACCGTGAGAGGGAGAAACAGGCATAGAAAAGTTAAGCTACTAAAAACCATGGGTCAGCCCTCCAGATCAAAGGTGTCTTGAATGAAATAATCGATATTGCCAATGAGCAGCACCTTAGAAATGGCGTGATTCTTGACATAGGCGGAAAAATCAAAGGGAGTACCCATGCTGTGCGCATAGTACCGAAGATCAACTGAAAATACATGGTCATAGTGGGTGGAGAGCAGCTTCAAAATGGCGTTATCAAAGGATTCGCCCACCACCAAAAGGTTGCCGCGCCCTTCGGTTCCTGTGGAAAAGACCGTTTCGCCGTTGTCTCCGCCGTAAAAACCACCGTAGGAAATGGCTTCCGTGGCGGTTCCCGATAAAAAGGCGGTCTGTGCGCCGTAATCCTCCGCAGGCTGTCCGTCAATCTGCACGGAGATGGCAGGGAAGTCATACGGATAGGCATAGAAGTCCTCCGTGAAAACACCCTCTCCTGCGACGGAGGCCGCCTTCTTTCCGCTGAAGTCATGGCTCACCAGAACAGGTTCGCCGATGGGAGAGAGGGGGGAGGCGGTCGGCTCCAAGAGATTCAGAACCTCTCGATAGCCACGCAGAGAGCCATTATGGTTCCAGTGGGCATCGGTCTTATAAAACTCCTGGGAAAATGTCTGAAAATCGGACATGGAAAACAGCCCGACATGGTCAGTAGGGAGTGCCAGTCCACCTTGCAGATAGGGAAACAGCCCCGTCTTTTTCAGGGTTTCAAAATCCACATCGGTATCCTTTTCGATGTAATAAAGATAGAAGTCCACTTCAGGATGGCGGGCAAAGGTGTTGTTTAAGGAGGCCAGCTTGGCATCCAGAGCCTCCTGTACGCTATCAACTGTGCGTGGCCAGTAGGTGATGTATCCGTCGCCGAACAGCCGCAGCCCATTGAATTCGATGTAGTGGAGAGGACTGAGTGCCCCCCGCCGCAGCAGGGCATCGGTGCCGAACCGAAGAAAGCGTATTTTGTTCTGATTATAGGCAGACTTCATGCGCTGGGCCAGCGGAATTTGATCCATCAGGGCGCTGTCTACGGCATCCTGATAGCTGCCATCCAAAAAGCCGGAGACCGAGAAGGGTGGCATTTGGCTGGCATAGCGATTTTCATATTGGTTGATTTCCTTAGGGAAAAAGAGAGTGCGGCAAAGAGCGGCCGTTAAAATTGCCATAACCGCACAGACAAAGAGCATGTGAATTTTTTTCATAAAGACCCATCGCTTTCTTTTTGATGCATGGTGTAGGGAGTCGGTTGCGTGTGGCGGGATACACAGCGAAAAAGGGGAGGGGGTTACAGCGAAGAAACCTGTCCGTTTATTTTATAGCCGATGCCCCGCACGGTTTCAATTAGACCGCCCGCATCCCCCAGCTTTTGGCGTAGGGTGCGGATGTGCACATCCACCGTGCGGCTCTCTCGTCCCAAGGATTCCCCCCACACCTTATCCAAAATTTTGTCCCTTGTCAAAACAATCCCCCTGTTTTCCAAAAGTAAGCAGAGAAGCTCGAATTCCTTCAGCGTGAGGGCGATATCTACGCCGTCCACCTGCACCAGATGTCGTGAGGGAGATACGGAAAGCTTGCCGATGTAATAGGCTTCGGTCTCTGCCGGCGCCCGTGAGGAGCGTTCCGCCCGTCGCAGCAGGGCTCGTATTCTGGAGAGCAGCTCCATCATGCGAAAGGGTTTTAACACATAGTCATCTGCGCCCGAGTCTAAGGCAATCACGGTGTCATACTCGGTGCCCTTTGCGGTGAGCATCATCACAGGCACTTCACTCGTCGTGGGATTGGTGCGCAGCTTTCGCAGAATGGAAAGCCCATCCTCCTCCGGAAGCATGATATCCAAAAGGATGAGAGAGGGTGTTTCCTGTCCCAGTGCGATCCAAAAATCGGAAGGATGACCAAAGCCCTCTGCATTCAGCTCCACACTATTTAGGGTATACAGTACAAGCTCACGGATACTGGCATCATCTTCAACAAAGTAAATCATAGAAACCTTTCCGGGCATAGAAGCTATGCTCTATAAAAACGGAAAACCCCGAAGTTTATAAAAACTTCGGGGTTACATGGAGGCGCCACCCAGATTTGAACTGGGGGTAAAGGTTTTGCAGACCTCTGCCTTACCACTTGGCTATGGCGCC
>CAYQRI010000152.1:0-3303 GCA_964420085.1 uncultured Ruminiclostridium sp. | reverse complement strand
TCGAAGAAAGAAATAGAGCAGGGGCACTAGGGCGATGGTCTCAGCGAGGAAGGTGGCAAAGGCAATGCCGCTGATCCCGAAAAACTGACACAGCAGCACCGAAAGACCAATGTTCACAAAAACCGTTAAAGTGGAATAAAGGTTGCAGTAAAAATCTCCCCCTTGATACAATGCGATGGAGTAGAGCGTCATGGCCAACATTCTAGGGATCGGTGTCCAAAGAAGATAACGGAAATAGGCGCTGCCAAAAGCCAGGGTCTCCCCTGTTTTGCAGACTGTGGCGAGTAAGAGAGGGCCGAAAATCAGATAGAGGACAGACAAAAGCAGTCCAAAGCCGATGCTGAGGAGAATCGCTTGGCTGAAAAATTCGTTGGCCCGTTCCGGCTCATTGCGACTGTGGTGCAAGGTAACCAGCATATCACTGCCGTCGGAGATCAAATAGGAGATGAAGACGATAATGGCGACAAAGGGTTCCATCAGCATCACCGCCGTGATGGCGGCTTCCCCCAGCATCTGTCCGGCAATGATCTTATCCGATATCACCACAATGTACTGAATGAGCATCGTTAAGGTGGATGCCACAAAGATTTTCCGAAAGCTATGGGTGAAATATAAAAATTTATTTTTCCCCGACTTCACAGGTGTATCGATGGTTCTCCCCTCCCTTTTCTTGTTTTGATTTTAGGATAGAAGAGGAACAAAATCACAGAAGAGACTGCAACCAAAACGCCCGGCACCAGCAAAAAGCCGATGAGGATACCATGCTCTGCCCCTGCGCTCTGCGTACCCACGGCAAGCCCCTCTTGGAATCCGTTTGCGATTAAAATCAAAAGAAACAAGGGCTGGCTGAGGGCGCCTACACAGTCGAACACGCTGTCCAGACCGAAGTATTCCCCCTCCTTTCGGATGCCACTGTAGACCTCGTCTTCATCTACGAAATCCGCCACCATGATTTGGTTGAAATAATATTGAATGCCAAAGCTGATCCCGCAGCCCAGACCACCAAAGATTGCAAACCATGGCTGAACCCACCCCATATAACATAAAATCAAACAACCACCGCACAGAAGGCCGGTGGCGGACACCACATTCTGGATGGGGAAGCGCTCGAGCAGCTTGGGACAAAAGCCGAAGAGCAGCAACGCACCCACGATACAGCTTCCGATCAAAAGCGCCAACCGAGGATCCTGTTCCGTGGACACTTCGTCCACGAAATAAAAAAAGCCAAAGGTCAAAAATCCGCTGGCCACCACCGTTGCGGTCAAGAATATTTCGCCAATCATAAACTTTTTGTTGCGGATGCATTGCAAAAAACTCTTGAGATAGGAGGTTTTTTTGATTTGCTCCCGGTTGCTGACATAGGTGCTGGGAATTTTTTTGGAGCCGATATAAAGAACCACAGCAACCACCAGACCGATTGCCATCATCACAACGGCATAAACCGTACTCTCCTCGCCCCGACCCGGTTGGACAATGGGAATGCCCACTGCAATGAGCATACAGGCGACAAATTGCAGAAAGGTTGCGCGAGAGTAGACCAGCGACCGCTTCGGGATGTCCACGATCTCCTCGGAGGGGATCGCAAAGAGAGCGGTATAGGCAAATTGACAGCTGATATCCAGCAATAGCAGAGAACACAGAAACCGAAGAGACAGCAAAAACTGACTCCCCACAGGGAACCAAGGCACATAGGTAAGGGCAAAGATCACGCCGGCCGCCACGCCGAAAAAGCGAATATACGGTAGTCTTCGGCTGGTGAAACGGAGCGCTCGATCTGAGTTTTTCCCGCAAAAAGCGCAGGAGAAGATCATGAAAACGGAAAATATGGTCCAGGTTGCCATCTGATAGTTCAGTTCTAATCCCAGCTGATTCATGTAATAGTAGGAAATGGCACCGTTCCAATACATTTCAAGCAAAAATGTAATACAAAAGACGGAGCCTAAGTACCAGAGCTGTGGTCGGGTTTTCATAAAATGATCTCCTTATTTATCGTAATGCGATGGAAAAGGTTGCACCCTTCCCTTTGGTCCATTTTTTACGTCGTCTTGGCTTTGTTTATATATGGACTTCCTCCCTTGTCCGGCGTAATGGCCACCTTGATAACGCCGTCCCGCTTACCTTCAAAAAGTGCATACGCCGCTTCAATCTCTGACAACGGGAATGTGTGGGTAATCAGTGGAGTGGTGTCTAGTTTGCCCTCAGCAATTAGGCGCAGCATTTCGACGCAGTCGCAGCCGTCCACACCGCCGGTCTTGAAGATCAAATTTTTGCCGTACATCTCCGGCAGTGGGAGGATCTGTGGCCTGTCGTACAGCGCAACCACTGTCACGATGGCGTTGGGACGGGCATTTTGCCATGCCATACGGAAGGTTTCCTCCGTGCCTGCCACCTCCAGTACAACATCTGCACCGCCGTGGTCGCTGTGCTCTGCCACAAATTTCGCCAAATGCTCCGGCTCCACGGTCAGCACATCGGGATAGTGCTCCCGCACGAATCGGAGGCGTGCGGGGTCTTTTTCGCAGATGATGATGCACTTGGGCTTGTGGAGCATGACGCAAAGTAAGGCGCAGATTCCCGTGGGGCCTGCGCCCAGAATAAGCACCGTATCCTCAGGGGTAAGTTCCGAAATGCGCGCCGCCCAAAAGCCGGTGGCAAGCACATCGCCTACCAACAACGCCTGCCGGTCGGAGACCCCGTGCGGAATGCGATTCAAGCCCTGATCGGCGTAAGGCACCCGCACATACGCCGCCTGACCACCGTCGATACGACAGCCCAGCGCCCATCCCCCGTTGGGGTCGGTGCAGTTATTCACATAGCCCCGTTGGCAGAAGAAGCATTCGCCGCAGAAGGTCTCCACGTTTACGGTCACACGGTCGCCGGGGCGAACGGTATGCACGGCATCGCCCACCGTTTCCACCACACCCACCATCTCGTGACCCACGGTGATCCCAGGCACCGCTTTGGGCACGGCGCCGTGCTTGATGTGCAGATCACTGGTGCAGATGCTGGACAGTGTCACACGCACAATGGCATCCCGCTTATCCTGCAGGACCGGCTTCGGCTTGTCCTGCCATTCAAATTTCCCTTGCTTGACGTAAGTATAAGCCAGCATATCCGTTTTCTCCCCCATCGTTCTCCATGCGGTCATAGCGTGGTCTGCGCTACATCTCCAAATAAAGAGCAAAAACGTCCCGCAAGATGACAGGACGTTTCTCATCGCAGCTTATCTGCCGTTGAAAATAGGCCCGCTTGCTTTGCGTGGCTGTCGTTTG
Source organism: uncultured Ruminiclostridium sp. (assembly GCA_964420085.1). Lineage (GTDB taxonomy): Bacteria > Bacillota > Clostridia > Oscillospirales > Oscillospiraceae > Evtepia. The sequence continues at coordinate 31 of CAYQRI010000152.1, read as the reverse complement.
ACAGCCACGCAAATTATATTACCATATTTTA
>CAYQRI010000151.1:0-3314 GCA_964420085.1 uncultured Ruminiclostridium sp. | reverse complement strand
TCATCTATAGCGGCATGGATATGGGCACCGGAAGCATGACCTGGACCAGCCAAACCTTGGGCAGCATGGAAGAACTGATGCAGTATGACGCACAGGCTAGCATGGATCTTTACATCTCCTCCGCCGACAGCTTCAAAGAAAACGGCACCGAATCCATCAACGGGACAGAGGCTGTCCGCTATGACGGTGTGATTTCCGAAGAGGCGATGAATGAGGTTATGACGGCCTCCGGTGTGATGAAGCAGTTCTCCGCACTGGGTATGGATACCGCCGAAATTACAGAAATGCTCACCAATTTGGGCGATCTTCCTATCAGTATCTGGGTGGAAAAGGAAAGCGGACTGCCGGTTCAGTATAGCATGGATATGACCACCATGATGCAAACCATGATGGAAAAGGCCATGGCATCTGAGGCAGTAGAAGGCGAGGATGCAACGGTTACCGTCAATAAGGTCTTGATCTCGATGACCATGAGCAACTTCAATGGCGTGCAGGAAATTGTGGTTCCCCAAGAAGCCCTGAATGCACAGCCCTTACAGTAATCGAAGCGCCTGAGCCGGCGGCTGAGCGCCGCTTCTAATTCGAGTTCGTACCCTTGCGGTTCAATCAACTTAAAAAACCTCCCGATTTGGTGGCACTGGTCACCGAATCGGGAGGTTTTTTGCAGAGAGCATGGGGCGCAGAAGTGCAGGTCTTTTTTAGCTGGGATAATCCTGCATCTCAATCGCACTGACGTAGCCATCCCGTATAAAAAACGTGATGTCCCGTAGGTCGTTCTTTGCTGGATCATAGGGCTGCCAGAGATAGACATAGTCAAAGTCATGGTTCTCGTCCAGCGTGCGGAGCTGCCCATAGCTCAGGATGGAGAGTGCCGTTTTATCCATCCCGGAGAGTGCCGCTTCCTTATCCATATAGTAGAGCGCCTCCGGATAGGCCAGGAGGAGGTCTGCCTCCGCACTGCCTACGGCAATACCCTTATTGGTGCGAACGCCCTCCAAATCCGACCAGAGGTAAGAGATATACTCCACATGATCCGCTTCGTAATCGTCTGTTCCAATCATCAGTCTGCCGTCACCAAGGGTGGAAAGATACCGCTTGGTCGTATAGGGAACCTGTCCGTCATCGCTGAGGGTATAGTCCTCTGTCACACGGTATTGCGTTTTGTAGACATCCAGCAGGAAAAGGATGTGGGAGGAATCCTTACCCGTTGTCGGGATGAGCAGGGAAAAGTCATCCTGAACCCGATCGTCATAGCGTTCCGAAAAACGGAAATCGTAGAGGGATTTTAGATCCTCAGAGATGACCTCGGGCGGCGTGGGGACATCACGCACCGTGCCGTGCGTACCAGAGCCTTCTGCGGCGCCGCAGGCCGCACAGAGGCTGAGGGAGAGACCGAGTAGGGTGCAGGCAAGAAAGTGGGTCAAGTGCAGTTTCATCAAAGCGCCTCCTAGTTTTTGTGGTTGCGTTGTTTGGTGAGAGGAATAAAAACTCAATTTAGTTTACCATGTCAACGCAGAATGTTCAAGAGGCGGGCGAAGCCCGCTCTTAATTTCGAGATCGTTTGGTTGTGCGTCAAGTTACTTTTGTGCCCAAGGGGGGGTGGTGCGTTTTGACCGCCTATGTCCCGCTCGTGGCGGACAGAGCAAACCCCACTTCCCTCTTGGGAATCAGAGTGATCGAATTTTGACAGAAGCCCTGATTTGTTGTATGATACGATTAGAAAAAAACCAACGAGACTATGGATTGAATAGATTCTACACAGAATGGAGCGTTTTTATGCGAAAAATCCCCATCCTTCTGGCTGCTCTTCTTTGCCTGATGTGTAGCCTCCCGGCTCTTGCCGTTTCCGCAGACCAGGCGGATACCTCAGCACAGCTCTTATATAACTTAGGTTTGTTCCGGGGCACAGGCACCAAGCCGGATGGTACACCGGACTTTAGTCTGACCCGTGCCCCCACCCGTGCAGAGTCCGTCACGATGCTGGTGCGGCTGCTTGGGGCAGAGAAGGAGGCGCTGGCGAAAACCTATCAGACTCCCTTCACCGATGTGCCGACTTGGGCGAAGCAGTACGTCGGCTATGCCTATCAAAAGGGCTATACCAAGGGGATGTCGGACAAGGAATTCGGCTCGTCCCGTGCCACCACCACGGCGCAGTATCTCACCTTCCTGCTGCGTGCCTTGGGCTATCAGGACGGCACCGATTTTCAATGGGACAGCCCTTGGAAGCTGACCGACCGTTTATCGCTTACACACGGCGACTATGGCAAGGATACAAAATTTTTGCGTGGGGATGCCGCCTATCTTTCGGAGCAGGCATTGTATGTCAGCCAAAAGGGGACGGATACCTCACTGCTTGTCCGTCTTACCGCCTCGGGCGCACTGGCAGGCAGCAGCGTTGTCATTTGGGACTATGATGCCGTCGCCTTTGAGGGGGATTTTGCGTCCTTTCTATTTTATCCCATTAAGGGAAGTCCTGCGACCTTCCGCTCCTTCAAGCTCGACAAGGTCACGGTGAATGGCCTGCCCTGTCAAACTCTGCAAGTCAACACACCTGAGGAGGTCAGTGCCTATCTGGCCTCCATCGGCTACAAGGCGGGCGGCTTTGGCTATGTGGAAATTACCTACAGTGAAAAGGATGCCATAAAGGCTGCCACGGACGACTATGTGGATTCGGACGGCATCCGCCATCCGATTTTGAAGTTTTCCTTTTCCTACACGGCAACACAGGCAGACAACACCAAGGTGACGGGAAGCTTCAGCGCTTCTTATTATGTAGATAGAGATGGTCAATAAGTGTCCGCTTTTAGACCTTAGAAACACACCCTAGTACAAAAAAACCTTTCCCATCGCAGTTCTAACGAAATGCCTTCGATAGAACCTGAGGGGAAAGGTTTTTTGTATCTATAAATGCACAAGGCGCCCGAACAGGTGAGGGACGATGTGGGCATCGTCCCCTACGACCTTGTTGTCATTTCAAAAAAGAGAAGATTTAACCCGTCGGGTCAATGCCGGGAACATGAGTCAATTGAATCACAAGGGTGCGAACACGAGTTAGAAGCGGCTCTCAGCCGCCGGCGGGCGAAGCCCGCTTTTAATCTCGAGGATATACCTTTGTGGGTCAATGCACTTTTGTTCCCAAGGGAAGCGTTGTTTTTATACAAAGTCAATGCCGGGAACATGAGTCAATTGAATCACCAAGGTGCGAACACGAGTTAGAAGCGGCTCTCAGCCGCCGGCGGCGGGATAGGGTTTTTGTGAGTTCGCAGATGATCGGCAGCGCCAGCGCCAGCCCAAGCACCACACCCCATAGCCCC
>CAYQRI010000150.1:0-3355 GCA_964420085.1 uncultured Ruminiclostridium sp. | reverse complement strand
AGCGGGAGGGTCGGGTTTTGGAGCTGGCTCGTTTGACGGGCGGTGTCCACCTCTCCCCAGCAATTTTAAAGGGAGCGGAGGAGCTTCTGCGAGAAGCAGAAGGGTACCGTTCCTCTCGTTGAGAAAAAAGAACAAAAAAACACCCTGTCAGCAGCGTGGACTGACAGGGTGTTTTTTTGTTTATGCTTACTTCAGAAGGTCGGTGAGATCGGCTTCCGGCGTGGTGATGGGAGCAATTCCGTAATTCTCCACGAGGAAATTTAAGATATTGGGGGAGAGGAAGGTCGGAAGCGTGGGGCCCAGCCGAATGTTTTTGATGCCCAAATGCAGCAGAGTCAGCAAAACGCAGACCGCCTTTTGTTCATACCAAGAGATGACATAGGACAGCGGCAGGTCATTCACGCCACAGCCAAACGCATTGGCCAGAGCAAGGGCAACCTGAATGGCACCGTAGGCATCGTTGCACTGTCCCAAATCCATCAACCTTGGCAGGCCACCAATGGTGCCCAGATCGAGGTCGTTGAAGCGGAACTTGCCGCAGGCGAGCGTCAGAATCACGCTGTCTTTGGGGGCTTGCTTGACGAATTCAGTATAATAATTCCGTCCCGGTCTTGCGCCGTCACAGCCGCCCACAAGGAAAAAATGTCGGATTGCACCGCTTTGGACGGCTTCTACTACCTGGTCAGCCACTGACAAAATGGTACCATGCCCGAAGCCCGTGGTGACCTGTGTTCCGCCGTTGATGCCTTTGAACACGGTGTCTTGGGCATAGCCGCCCAGCGCCAAGGCTTTTTGAATGACCGGAGTGAAGTCCTTGTCCTCGCCGATGTGAACTGTGTTGGGGAATGCGACAGCCTCAGTTGTGAAGACTCGGTCGGCATAGCTGGTACGGGGGGGCATGAGACAGTTTGTGGTGAAGAGCAGGGCACCGGGGATTCCGTCAAATTCTCGCTGCTGGTTCTGCCATGCGGTGCCAAAGTTCCCCTTCAGATGCGAATACTTCTTCAGGTTCGGGTAGGCGTGTGCAGGCAGCATTTCGCCGTGGGTGTAGACATTTACACCCGTATCCTTGGTTTGCTCCAGAAGAAGGGCAAGATCCTTCAGATCATGACCCGTCACCACGATAAAGGGTCCCTTTTCCACGGTCATGGATACGGTCACGGGCGTGGGGGTACCATAGGTTTCCGTATTCGCCTTGTCGAGCAGTGCCATACAGGCGAGGTTGACTTCACCGGTCTTTAAGACAAGGGGCAAAAGCTGCTCCACAGTTAAGTCTTCCCCAATGGCAAACAGACCTTCACAAAAGAAACGGTTCACTGTATCGTCGGTGTAGCCGAGCACCCAAGCGTGATAGGCATAGGCAGCCATGCCACGCAGACCAAACAAAAGCAAGGATTTCAGGGAACGGATATCCTCGTTGTCATTCCAGAGCTGGGACATGACATAATTGTTGTTGCGGCCATACGGGGTGCCACAGCAGCCGCATTCCGGAACGAGGGCAGCTTTTTCTGCCTCGGTCTTTTCAATTTGACGTTTGATTGCGGCATCATCAAAGCTCACATTTGTCACGGTGGTGAACAGGCCTTCGATGATGGTAAAATAGGTGTGTGCAGTGGGGGTGGTATCGCCGTTTGTTGTGCGGGCGAGACCAATCAGGGCACCGGTCAGCTCGTCTTGAAGCTGGGCGGTTTCGGATTTTTTTCCGCAGACACCGGCCTTTCCGGTGCAGCCTGTGCAGCCGGCCGTTTGTTCACACTGGAAGCAAAACATTTGATTGTCCATAGTCAGTTCCTTTCTTTAGTCCAAAATACGTCCATCGGTAGAAAGCACCACCACCTGCCATGGGATGCATTTTCCACTTGCCTGCATGGCGTTTCGTACCGCCTGCTCCAAGCCGCCGCAGCAGGGAACCTCCATGCGGACGATGGTCAAATCCTTGATATCATTGTTGCGAATGATTTCGGTGAGCTTTTCGGTGTAGTCCACGGCATCCAGCTTGGGGCAGCCGACCAGTGTGATGCGACCCTTGATGAATTTTTCGTGGAAGCCTGCGTAGGCATAGGCGGTGCAGTCTGCGGCCACCAGAAGCTTTGCGCCGTCAAAATACGGGGCATTGACGGGCACCAGCTTGATTTGTACCGGCCACTGTGCAAGGCGGCTGACCGGAGAAACAGAGGGCGCAGAGGACGTGTCACACGCAGTGTGTGCAATCCGTTTGGATTGTGTGCCGGGACAGCCACAGGGCAGGGGAGCCTCATTTTGAGCCTCGGTACGGTTCTGCTTGTGGTTCAAAACCGCTGCTTCGTCATAGGCGGCCGCCTCTCGCTCGACAAAGGTAATGGCACCGGTGGGGCAGGCGGGCAAGCAGTCGCCCAAGCCGTCACAGTAGTCGTCACGCAATAGCTTTGCTTTGCCGTCTACCATGCCAATGGCACCCTCGTGGCACGCCGCTGCACATAAACCGCAGCCGTTGCAGTTTTCTTCGTTGATATGAATGATGGTTCGAAGCATAGAAAAATCCTCCCATATGTGACTTGCGTCTGTCTTGACTTTATGGGCTAACTATACTACAATCCAAACAACAAGTATGTGGTTATAACCACAAAAAGAGGGGAGTTTGAGAAAATGCTTTTATCCAATACCCTGCTGTTTCGAGGCACAACAGAAGAAGAAGCCAAGGCAATGCTGACCTGCCTTGGCTCCGTAAAAAAACAATATGAAAAGGGCGATGTGGTGTATCACACCGGAGAGGTTGTGGAAAGCATGGGGCTTGTGCTGGAGGGCTGTGTTACCATGGAGATTGACGACATTTGGGGCAATAAAAGCATCTTGGGTCGAGCGGAGGTGGGGCAGCTCTTTGCCGAAACCTATGCCTGTATTCCCGGGGCACCTCTTTTGGTGAATGTCGTGGCGAGTGAAAAAAGTGAGATTCTTTTTCTAAACACGATGCGGCTTTTGAAAACCTGCTCGAATGTATGCGAGCATCATACGCAGCTGATCCGAAATTTACTGCTGATTCTCTCGCAAAAAAATCTTGGGTTGTCGCAGCGGATTTTGCATACCTCGTCAAAATCCATTCGGGGTCGTCTGCTTTCCTATCTCTCGCAGGAAGTCAAGAAGAACGGGAGTGCGCAATTTACAATACCGTTCAATCGTCAGCAGCTTGCCGATTATCTCAGTGTGGATCGCAGTGCGCTGTCGAAGGAGCTGTCCAAAATGCAAAAGGATGGGATAGTAGCGTATGACCGCAATACCTTCCGATTTTATCCCGAAAAGGGTGGACACGATTTGGGGGGTTCCTTAAATTAGAATCCCTTCACAGTGATCCAGCTCATGCTGAATGATTTCGGCTGTC
>CAYQRI010000149.1:0-3356 GCA_964420085.1 uncultured Ruminiclostridium sp. | reverse complement strand
ACTTTGAAAGCGAAATTTGTAAAATGGGAGAGGAGAACGAAACTGAGAGGAATAAAATGTGGGGAACCCATTGCAAAATCTTATGTTTTATGGGAGAATGTAAAGCCGTAGATGAAGTTTGAACGAAACGAAGGCTCCCTGCTAGTATACGCTTGAGATCAAGGAAGGAAGGGACGGAAGGATCATGAAAAAAGTAGAACAGGTCTATGAAGGCAAAGCCAAAAAAGTGTTTTCCACCGAGGATCCGGAACGGTTCATCGTGGAATATAAGGACGATGCCACCGCTTTTAATGGACAGAAAAAAGGCACCATTCTGGGGAAGGGCGGCATCAACAACCGCATGACCAATCGGCTGATGCAAATGCTGGAAGCGAAGGGGATTCCCACCCATTTTGTGGAGGAGCTGAACGAACGTGAAACCGTCGTAAAAAAGGTCAGCATCGTTCCCCTGGAGGTCATCGTGCGCAATATCTCTGCCGGCAGCTTTGCGAAGCGCTATGGTGTGGAGGAGGGCATCGTGTTCGATGAGCCGACCATTGAGTTTTCTTATAAAAATGACGATTTGGGAGATCCCTTAATCAACGACTACCATGCCCTTGCCCTGAAGCTGGCAACCAAAGAGGAGCTTGCCACGATTACGGATCTATCATTTCGGATCAATGCGGCACTGAAGACCTTCTTCTTGGAGGTTGGGCTTAAGCTTGCCGACGGCAAGCTGGAGTTTGGTCGAACAGCCGACGGCACCATTATTTTGGCAGATGAAATCTCCCCGGATACCTGCCGCTTGTGGGACACAAAGACCAACGAAAAGCTGGATAAGGATCGCTTCCGCCGTGACCTCGGCAATGTGGAAGATGCCTATCAAGAGGTGATGCAGCGCTTGCTGCGTGGGAATACTTGACGGCTCTGCCATCTTAATAAAATCAAATCCGCCTCTTGTGCGGAGCTAAAGGAGGAAAGGCTGATGTGTGGAATAGTCGGCTTTACCGGAACGGAAAATGCAGCTCCTATCCTGCTGGATGGACTGCGTAAATTGGAATACAGAGGCTATGATTCTGCTGGTATCGCTGTGTTAGGCGAGAATGGCATCCATATGGATAAAGCCAGCGGTAAAATCAAAAACTTAGACGAGAAGATTCAGGGCGGCGCCGCTTTGAGTGGCTTCTCCGGCATCGGGCATACCCGTTGGGCCACCCACGGTGAGCCTACCGACGTGAATGCACACCCGCATATGAGCGAAAATAACCGCTTTGCGCTGGTGCATAACGGCATCATTGAAAACTATGCTTCTCTGCGTGAGGAGCTGATTGCCCAAGGCATTACATTTCAGAGTGAAACTGATACAGAGGTCATTGTCCATCTTTTGGACCTCTATTATGATGGTGATTTAAAGGCGGCCGTGCTTCAAACCGTGGCACGCTTAGAGGGCGCCTATGCACTGGGGATTTTATGTGCGGAGGAGCGTGGCCGTGTGATCGCTGCCCGCCATGCCGCCCCTCTGATCCTCGGCGTGGGAAAAACGGAAAATTACTTCGCCTCCGACGTAACCGCCTTGGTTGCCCACACCAAGGATGTGATCTATCTGGAGGATGGCGAGATTGCCGACATAACGCCCAATGAAATTGCCTTCTATGATACACAGGGTGCCCCCATTGAAAAATCCGTGACCCATATCGACTGGGATGTCGCCGCCGCAGAGAAGGGCGGCTATGCCCACTTTATGCTGAAGGAAATCATGGAGCAGCCCAACGCCCTAAAATCTACCATTGAGCCTCGCATCAAGGACGGAGAAATCGTGTTGGATGACTTCTCCCTCACCGATGCAGACCTGAAGCAGTTCAATAAAATTATGATTACCGCCTGCGGCTCTGCGTTTTACGCCGGAAGCGTGGGGAAATATGTCATCGAGCAGCTTTGCCGTATTCCGGTGGAAGCGGATTTGGCCTCGGAGCTGCGCTATCGCAATCCGTTGGTCGATGAGCATACCCTGCTCGTCGTGGTTTCGCAGTCCGGTGAAACGGCAGATACCATTGCCGCCATGAAGGAATGTAAGGCACGGGGCGCTCGCATTTTAGCCATTGTCAACGTGGTGGGAAGCACCATCGCAAAGCTGGCAGACGACGTGATTTATACCTGGGCAGGTCCCGAAATCGCTGTGGCCACCACCAAGGGCTACACCACACAGGTGGCGGTGATGGATATGCTGGCGGTTTATTTGGCACGCCGTTTGGGCAGGCTGGAGGATACACGCTATCGTGAGTTGGTCGAAACTATCCAGAGCTTCCCTGCGCTCGTGCAGCGTTCGATTGACCTCAATCCGGAGATCAAGGCGCTGGCGGAGACCTATCACAATCAAGAGAATCTGTTTTTCATCGGACGGAATCTGGACTATGCCGCTTGCTTAGAAGGCTCCCTCAAGCTGAAGGAAATTTCCTACCTGCATTCGGAGGCCTACGCCGCCGGAGAGCTGAAGCATGGTACCATCGCCCTGATCGAAAAGGGGCGTCCTGTCGTCGCCCTCTGCTGTTACGAACGACTCTTTGATAAAATGATGAGCAACATCAAAGAGGTGAAAGCACGGGGCGCACGGGTTTTGGCTGTGGTTCTGGAAGGGAACAAGCAGATTTTTGCCGAAGCAGATGACGTCTTGTTCGTGCCAAGAACGGAGGAACTGTTTAATACACTGCCAGAGATCATCCCCTTGCAGCTTTTGGCCTATTACGTCGCATTGGCAAACGGCTGTGATATCGATAAGCCGAAAAATCTGGCAAAGTCCGTCACGGTGGAATAAGGACGGCACAGTTTCAAAGCCAACAGCATTCCCTGAAATAACGGTCTCATCCAGAGGAAAGGAACAGTAGCATCATGCGAAATTACGCAGAAGAAACCGAAAAACGGATCCAATTTATTCAAAAGGCACTCGAGGAAGCCCATGCCGACGGCATCCTCTTTGGAAACAGCGGCGGGAAAGACTCCGCACTGGTGGGTATTCTTTGTAAAATGGCCTGCGAAAACACAGAGGGAATCATTCTGCCCTGTAGCTCCAAGCGGAACTTTACCATAGACAAGGACGATGGGATGGAGGTCGCAGAGCAATTTGACATCAAAACCCGTCTGATTGATTTGACTGCACAGAAGGAGCTGGCCGTGCAGACCATTTCTGCTGTCGCCATGCTGAACGAGCCTGCCATCGGCAATCTGGCACCCAGACTTAGAATGATGACCCTCTATGCCGTGGCCGCCAGCGAAAATCGCTTGGTCGCCGGAACGGGCAACGCCAGCGAATATCACATGGGTTACTTTACCAAGTGGGGCGACGGCGCCTTTGACCTGAACCCCATTGCCGACCTCACCGC
>CAYQRI010000148.1:0-3488 GCA_964420085.1 uncultured Ruminiclostridium sp. | reverse complement strand
ATATTTTCCGTTTGGCAGAGGGGTGCAGTGGGGGCGGCTGTCGTCGCCCCAACGCCGCTGCATAGCCTGCGGCACATCGTCATGGGTCTCAAAGCAGCAGGAGCCGATACCAGGACCGATTGCCGCCAAGAGGGCTTCCGGTCTTGTGCCGTAGTGTGTCTGCATGAGCGACACCGCCTTAGTAACGATGCCCAGCGCCGTGCCACGCCAGCCGGAATGGACGGCACCAATCGCCTTGTTTTCAGGGTCATAGAGCAGCACAGGGATGCAGTCGGCATAATAAATGGTCAGGCAAAGCCCCGGCTCATTCGTGATGAGTCCATCGGCATCGTAGGGCATGGGGGCGAACAGGTCGGGCAACACATCTTGAGCGGAAGCGACACGCACGCAATCCCCGTGCACCTGATGGGTGGTGACCAAATGGGTGACATCAGCACCGATGGCGGCACAGAAGCGGCGATAATTTTCCAAAACAGCTGCATCCGTATCCTGTCGGCTGCGCCCCAAATTGAGACTTTCGCAGGGGGCGGTACTCACGCCGCCCAAACGGGTGGCAAAGCCGTGCGCCACACCGCCGGCACGGGAAAAGCCGTCGGCGGTGTGGAACACAACGTGGTTGTTTTCTCGTTGCTGAAAGGGCATAGTGGTTACCTCTCGTATGGGGATTCCTCAGATGGTTCCGTTTGCCTTATCCTTAGCGTAGCAGCACTTCTTATATTTCTTGCCGCTGCCGCAGGGGCAGGGATCGTTGGGCCCGATTTTACCTGTCTTGCGCACGGGGGTCTTTTTCAGGGTCTCATCACTGCCGCCGGATTCGCCCGTGACCTTGGCGACACGCTCACGCTTGACCTCACCCGTCTGCACCCGTGCTGTCAGGATACGGCGGAGGGTTTCCTCCTGAATCTCCTGAATCATGGCCTCGAACATTTCGAAGCCTTCCTTTTTATAGGCATCCACGGGGTTCGTCTGGGCATAGGCACGCAGCTGAATGCCCTTCTTCAGCTCCTCCATGGCGTCGATGTGCTCCATCCAATATTCGTCCACCACACGGAGCATCATCACACGCTCCAGCTCGGACATCAGCTCCTCGCCCAAAGCCTCTGCCTTGGCATCATAGATGGCAAGTGCCTCGGTTTGCAGCTGTTCAATGAGCTGGTCAGCGGTGTAGCCGGCAAGCTCCCCGTCGGTGAAGCTGAATTTTTCGGCGGGGAAGAACAGACCACGATACGGCTCGGTGGCCTCTTGGAAGGCCTCGGCGGAGATGGTCTTGCGCTCGCCCATGTGACCGTTGATCGTTCCGGCAATCCAACGCTTGGCGATGTTCCGCAAAAATTCGCCCATGGTCTCGCCGTCGAGCACCTGCCGACGCTGCTTATAGATGATTTCACGCTGGACGTTCATCACGTCGTCATATTCCAAGGTGTTTTTACGAGCTTGGAAGTTCTTGGATTCGACCTTCTTCTGGGCATTTTCAATGGCACCGGAGAGGATTTTGGCATCAATGGGGGTATCGTCGTCGATTTTGAGGGTGTTCATCATGTTTTGCATCCGCTCGGTGCCGAACAGACGCATGATATCATCCTCCATGCTGAGGTAGAAGCGGCTCTCGCCGGGGTCGCCCTGACGACCGGAACGTCCACGGAGCTGGTTGTCGATCCGGCGGGACTCGTGGCGCTCGGTGCCCAGAATGAACAGACCGCCCGCCTCTCTTGCCCGCTCCGCCTCGGCGGCGAGGGCTTCCTTATATTTGGCTTCCGCCTCGGAGAACATCCGACGGGCATCCAAAATATCTTGGTTATCGGTTTCGGCAAAGCCGGTGGCCTCTGCGATCATCTCGTCGGAAAGTCCTGCTTTTCTCAGGTCGTTCTTTGCCAAATACTCGGCGTTGCCGCCCAGCATGATATCGGTACCACGGCCTGCCATGTTGGTGGCGACGGTGACGGCACCGAATTTACCTGCCTGTGCCACGATTTCGGCTTCCTTCTCGTGGTTCTTTGCATTTAGGACGTTGTGCTTAATGCCCTGCTTGGTGAGCAGCTTGGAGATCTCCTCCGACTTTTCGATGGAGGTGGTACCAACCAGCACAGGCTGTCCCTTCTGGTTGCATTCTGCGATCTGCTCGACGATGGCATGGTATTTGCCGATGGTGTTTTTATAGACCACATCGGGGTGATCCTTTCGAGCCAAGGGCTTATTGGTGGGCACCTCGACGATATCGAGCTGATAGGTTGCGCTGAATTCTTCTTCCTCTGTCAGAGCGGTACCGGTCATACCGGAGAGCTTTTTATACAGACGGAAGTAGTTCTGGAAGGTGATGGTTGCCAAGGTCTTGGACTCTCGTGCAACGGTGACCTTTTCCTTGGCTTCGATGGCCTGATGCAGACCTTCGTTATAGCGGCGGCCATACATCAAACGACCAGTGAACTCATCGACGATGATGACCTCGCCGTCCTTTACGACATAGTCGATGTCCCGCTTCATCAGTCCACGGGCACGAATGGCTTGGTTGATGTGGTGGGAGAGGGTGGAGTTTTCGGGGTCGGAGAGGTTTTCGACGTTAAAGGTCTTTTCTGCCTTCTCGATGCCACGGGCGGTGAGGGTAACGGCACGTCCTTTTTCGTTGACGATATAGTCGGCATCCAGATCGTCGTCCTCCTGCTCCTTGTCGTCCACGGTGGCGAGCACCAAGGGGGTGAGGGAGGCGGCGAAGCGGTCGGCGAGGGAATAGAGCTGGGTGGACTGCTCGCCCATGCCGGAAATGATCAGGGGGGTACGGGCTTCGTCAACCAAGATGGAGTCCACCTCATCGACGATGGCGAAGGCGTGCCCACGCTGCATCAGCTCTGCCTTATAAATCGCCATGTTATCTCGCAGGTAATCGAAGCCGTATTCGTTGTTGGTGCCGTAGGTGATATCGGCGTTATAGGCGGCGTGCTTGGCGGCGGCATCCAGACCGTGGATCACCAGGCCGACGGTAAGCCCCAAGAAGCGATAGACCTTACCCATCCAGTCGCTGTCACGCTTGGCGAGGTAATCGTTGACGGTGACGATATGGACGCCCTCCCCTGTGAGGGCGTTCAGGTAAGCGGGCAGGGTGGCGACGAGGGTTTTACCTTCACCGGTTTTCATTTCTGCGATCCGTCCCTGATGGAGAATGATACCGCCGATGAGCTGGACACGGTAGGGGCGCAGACCCAGCACACGGTCGGCGGCTTCCCGACAGGTGGCGAAGGCTTCCGGCAGGAGATCATCGAGGGTTTCTCCGTTTTGATAGCGTTCCTTCAATTCCGGCGTTTTGGCTTGGAGCTGGGCATCGGTCAGCCCTTTATACTCCTCCTCCAACGCTTCAACTTTACGGACAATCGGATCGACACGCTTAAGCTCCTTTGCCATATTCGTGCCAAACAACTTTGTTAAAAATCCCATAGTGGAAAAATCCTTTCAAAAAGCGAACTTCGCTTGTGGTTCTATCAAAAAATGGTAGAGTT
>CAYQRI010000147.1:0-3511 GCA_964420085.1 uncultured Ruminiclostridium sp. | reverse complement strand
GTCACGCCAAGCTGCTCCAAAATGGCTTCCTCACGCTGACGCATCTGTGCCTTTTTCGGACCCTCATCCAGATGATCGTAGCCCAGCAAATGCAAAACGGAATGCACCGTCAGATACGCAAGCTCCCGCTGGACACTGTGTCCGAACTCTGCGGCCTGTGCTTTGGCTCGTTCCACCGAGATGACCATATCGCCCAAGGGGCAGTGCCCTGTTTCAGGGTCACGCTCGTCCTCGCCCTCGCCGGTAGGCGGAACACCGGGGGTCAATTCCAGCATGGGGAAGGAAAGCACGTCGGTCGCAGCATCGATCTCCCGCTGCTCCAAATTGATTTCCCGAATGCCCTTGTCGTCGGTCAAAAGGACATCCACCGCACAGGAAACGGGTACCTTCTCCTGTGTCAGTGTCTCTGTAATCACCCGTGTCAGCAGGGGGACATAAGGATTGGAGCCGGAAAGCTCCCAATCGACATAAATATCATGCTTTAGCATCATGGTTGTTTCGCCTTTCTCGTGTACCGTTTTTCTTCGGTATGGTCTGGTCTCGTTTCCCGCTTTTATCGGGTCGTTTTTTCTCGTCTTCCTCATACGCCTTGATGATGCGTTGAATAATGGCGTGGCGCACCACGTCACCGTCGTTCAGCCGACAAATGGCAATGTCCTCCACGCCATCCAGCACCCGAATCGCCTCCTTCAGACCGGAAACCTTGTCCCCCGGCAGGTCAATTTGGGTGATATCGCCGGTTATCACGATCTTAGAGCCGAAGCCCAGGCGGGTGAGGAACATTTTCATTTGTTCACGGGAGGTATTTTGTGCCTCATCCAAAATGATGAAGGAATCGTCCAAGGTACGCCCACGCATATAGGCGAGGGGGGCGACCTCAATGTTGCCGCGCTCCAAATATTTGGCGTAGCTTTCGGCGCCCAGCATATCAAACAGGGCATCATAGAGCGGGCGCAGATAGGGGTCCACCTTGCTCTGCAAATCACCGGGGAGAAAGCCCAGCCGCTCGCCCGCCTCCACGGCGGGACGGGTGAGAATGATGCGGTTGACCTGCTTGGCACGAAAGGCGGCAACCGCCGCCGCAACTGCCAAGTAGGTTTTGCCGGTACCGGCAGGCCCCACGCCAAGGGTGATGGTATTGGTACGAATGGCATCGACATAGTGCTTTTGTCCCACGGTCTTTGCTTTGATGGGCTTTCCCTTTGCCGTCACGCAGAGGACATCTGCCCCCAAGGTCTGAATTTTATCCTCATTCCCGGTCTTCACCAGTTGAATGAGGTAACGAATGGTTTGTTCGCCTATGGCTTCGCCACGAGCAGACAGCCCAAGAAGTCCTTCTATGACCTTACCTGCCAGCATGACAGCTTCGCCCTCTCCGCTGACCTTCAACTGATCCTCACGACCCACCACGGATACCGATAGCTCTCGTTCGATGAGACGCATATTCTCATCAAACGACCCGAAAATGTCGATGGCTGCCTCCATCCGTTCTATGCTGATTGTCTGTTCGATCATGAACCTTGCTCCTTTGCTGTATCCTCTGCTGCCGTTCCTGTGGTGGGGTGCCGTGGTCCCGTCACTCTTTCGTTGGTATCCATCGAAACAGTCCGTCCGATCTGTTCGTTGCATTCTGCCGAAAGCGTCACAGAAAGCAGGTCGCCCTCTAAGGAGGTCTCGTAGTCTGTTTTCAGAATTTCACCCTCCTGCATACTTTGCTTGAGCTGGCGCAAGAGCCGCTCCTTCAGCATTTCTTCTGTCTTGGCTCTATCCAAAGAAAGGGTTGTGAGGGAATATTCCCGTATGGTCTCTGTTTCCCACAAAAGAGGCAGCAGTCTCCCTTCGGCGAGTGTCTTCGTATTTGATACAGTCATTGTATCATATTTTTCATACGGAATTCCACTATTTCGGTAAAAATTTATACGGTGCCCCATGACAGAGAGGCTGCGCCTTGCGATACAGTTCCCCGTATACGCCTTCGCCGGCGGTGTAAGGGAGAGCGTTGTGGTGAGTTTACGAAAGGTATGTGCCAAAACCTTACCCTCTGCATGAACCAGCATGGTGCCCAGCTCCGCCTCTGCCATAGGCGGTGGATCTAAAAACATACGTCCTGAAATGAGCACCTCTCCTTTGCAGACCATATCCCCCTCCGCAAAGCAAGGATCGCCCATCCACGGCTCGATGTGGGTGACGATGCCATCGGCCGACGCAATCACCTCTGTGGGCTGCGCCTCCTCGAGCACCTTAGGCGCTTTCTCTCGCTCCCGCACGATGACCTCCGCCCGTGTGCCATGCAGATTGATGCGTAAAAACCGCAGCTCATTCATCGAAAGGAGCGCCTTATTTTCCACGGTGCGAAGGGGAACCGTGGGACCATAGGTTCCGACGGCGAAGCCACACAGCCGCAGCTGGCTGATGATTTCCTCCGAGGATACGGTTTCATTGCCCGTCACCTCAAAGCTTAAAACGGTGCGGGAGCCGATCAATATAACGACGATGGAAAGCAAAAGCCCCAGCATGAGCGCATAGCGGCGGCGAAAGCGCAGCAAAAAAAACGGCAGTCCCCTTTTGACCTCTAATTTCACCTCACATCCGCTCAGCTCCGCCGCCTGCTTCATGGCCGCATACTGCCGCCTATCCACGCAAACCAACAAATCAAACGGACTCTTGCGAGACATTCTACTTAACAGGATGCCCCGTTTGGCACAAAGATTCAAAAAATCTTCTGTCTGTGCCCCGCTGACCACGCACAAAACCGAGCCAAAAAGCCAACGCACCCATGCCCTCATTGCAATCCCCCTCACAAAACCTCTAATCGGTCGATTTCTCCGAAAATACGAAGCTCTCCCACACGCATTGCCTTAATTTCCAAGTCTCTGCCCACGATCCGTAATACCCACGCACCCCCATCCACATGGATCTCTTGCTTTCCATAGGAGAGAATCTCCCGATAATTCTGTAAAAACACTTCTCGCTCTCCGAAAAGCTCGGCTTTTGGAAGTCCTTCCGCCGGCAAGTCCAAAAAACGGATGGTTTTTTCTCGCAAATTGGGCTTCCGCCCCTCTGCTTCCGTCATAGTAACGCCCTCCTTGCTTGGCTATCCTGAGAATGCACTGCTGTATTTGTATGAAAAAAAGGGGGCAGGCTTGCCTGTCCCCTTGAGATATTCTTTCTTTGCAGCCAAATTGATGGACTTATCCTCCCCCACTCAACTTTCATTCCCTGCGGCAACGCTAAGTTCTTCCGGATTGCCGCTGACCTTGATATAAGCATCGTATAGATTGAGCTTCCAATGGTTCTTTTCCGATGCATTATATCTCATACAAGTTGGTGTGAGATACTGCTTCAACATCTCCCAATCAACCGAACGTATTTTTTTGCCCTCTAGGCGAAAAATCACCGCTGCCTTTTCCGTTCGGTTCATCACGTCGTATTGTACTTGTGTGATATCCACCCAATAAAAGCCTTGTTTATGAAATTTTGATTGTGGCGAACAAATCGTCAAGGTTTCTCC
>CAYQRI010000146.1:0-3570 GCA_964420085.1 uncultured Ruminiclostridium sp. | reverse complement strand
GATAGAACACGACAGGAACGATTTTTTTGTTTTCCCTGCGGCGGAGCGCCGCCCCGTCACCCTTGGGCAGCGAAGTGCATTCACCCACAACCAAACGAACTCGAGACTAAGAGCGGCCTTTGGCCGCCTCGAGACTAAAAGCGGGCTTCGCCCGCCAAGATCCTTCGCTGCGCTCAGGATGACAGGGTAAAAAAGTGCAGAATAATACAAACTCCCCCCTTGGGAATAAAAGTGGATTTAACCACAAAGGTACGAACTCGAGATTAAGAGTGGCCTTTGGCCACGAGGGTGATGGCTTCGGTTAAATCTAGGTGGTCGGCATACTCGCTGGTTGTTTTCTCCATCACCAATTCAGATACGGCACCGTTCGGCGAAATGCCGTACCAAGTCCGATGTGTAAGCAGAGGTTGGGCGGAAATCTCCATCAGGCCATAGCTCATCCCGCTGGGAATGCTAACCTCCTGCACCTCTCCGCCGACAGTCCGACCCGCCTTTAAGTAAAAGCGTAAGCAGTCCGCATCCGGTGCGAGCTTCTGTTCGGAATCGGCGGAAAAGACCTGATCTGGCTTCAAATAGGAGACACCAAGCGTCACCTCATCCGCATCCTTCGGGAATGCATGGGCGGGCAGTGTGAGAATGCGCTCGTTCCCTTCCTCCGTTTCCCCCAATCGCAAGCCGACCGAGATCCCCTTTTCCTCCGCCTGTTTCAGCAGAGCGGTCTGCAAGGTGACCTCAACATCCCGTCCACCGTAGTGGATCAGCAGAAGATCGCCGTCCTTCATGTCCGTGAGGGAGCGTGCAAACATATCACTCAAAATGGTCAAGCCCAGCACACCGTCGCTGCTGCGGTTAAAGGACAGCACATCGGCAGCTACGGTCTGCTGGTTGGGGAAGGCCTGCTCAAACGGCGTGGGCGTATCCAACTGCTCGATTTTGCGGATCTCATCTTCACTAAAGTCGGTGAAAACAAAGGCCTTGCGTGCCTGAACATAGCTTCTTGTTAGGGTCAGCGTTCCGTCGGTGGTGGGGCCAATGGTGTAATTGGCGCTGTTCATCCAGAAAATTACGTCAATCTTTCCCGAGGAAAGCGCAGAAAGACGGGCATCCGTACTCATGGGGACAAGCTCAATGTTCATTTGGATCAGTTCTGCAATTTCTTTCAAGAGGGCGGTGTTAAAGCCTGCCGGCGTGCCATCCGGCGCCACGAAATCCATGGGGGGGACATCGCCCGTTACACCGACTCGAATGGTTGGCTTGCCTTCGTAGTGGGGCATATCAATCCGTGGAGGTGCTTGCGTTGGATCAAAGGAAAAGAGATAGGTTTCTCTCAAGTCTCCCAACGTGCCGATGATATCAAGGGTGCTGATGGCGGTGGAAAGGGTATCGCACAAGGCCTGCTGCTGCGGCATCAGCGCCATGGAATACGCCACCTTAATGCTGTCCCGGTCAGGAAGCACGGTGTATTGGGGGTCCAGCGTGGCGAGATACTCCGCGGTATCTAAATCCAAGCTGGCATAGTCAATCTTACCGGTGCTCAGCGCAAGCTGCATGGCGGACAGTGATTCAAACTCTGTGATTTGCTTCTCATCCGCCCGATCTGTTGTTCCCGTTAATGCATACTGATCCTGCTGCATTTCCTTTTCGATGCTGCTGTAGGAAAGCTGTCCCATTCTGGGAAGCTGCGTATCCCCGCCTTGTGCTGTACCGGAAGCATCGGGGGTTTTTGTGCCGCTGCAGGAGGTCAGCAGCAGGAGCAAAAGCAAGCATAGCCCGATCTGTTTTTTCATGGTTTCTCGCCTCTCTTTTCTGATTTAGTGTGCGTCAGCGTTATAGACCCCGACCAGCCATTGCAGACCAAGTGCATTCATTTCCGTAGCAAAGGCATCCCAATCCTTGTCGATTTCTTTTTCGCCCCGTAGGAAGGACATCGTCCAAGTGTCCAAGGCATCCTTTGCCAGAGAACGCATCAGCACAACCCGTTCTCTGGTCGCATCGTCAAACGTCGGGGGCTGTGGCTGGATGCGGAGACAGTCCCCCATGTCCGCAACACGTTTGTTTAAATCAAGGAAGGTCTGATCGTATTTCCGCAGCTCATCCTCAAAACGCCAGACCATCTGCCAGCCCTCGATGCCGCAGCCGACACTCTGCATTTTCTTTAGATAACCACCGTCATCCAAGAAGCGGGCATCCGGCACGGCTTCGCCGTTTACCTCGTGATAGGTGTCGTTGAGTACGCCGAGATGCCAAAGCTGCTGTGCCTCGTCGGAGTAAAACAGCTTGTCCACACGCCGCAGCAGCTCCTCGAAATCGTCACGCTGTGTGATGGACGCAGGAAAGGCAAGCCCGGGGCGAAGCACTGGGCGGGCATCGGCGTGGGAGCCGCCTCCGCCATCCGGCGGCGGCAAGAGCACCAACTCAAAGCCGGGGATCGTGGACGCCTTTTCGAGACCGGCAATCTGGTCGTAATAGGCCATGGTGGCAATGGAGGTGCCGCTGCTCATTTTTTCAGACCAGAGAGCGTTCTCAATGGGGGCATCAAAGCTCATGTCCAGCAGACCTTCTTTGGTCAATTTCGTGAGATATTGCAGATAGGTTTTATAGCCGGGGTCGTCTACAGGCGACACATATTGCCCCTTCTCGTAATTATAGTACAGCGGAGAGGATGAAGTAGTGTAGGAATAGCCAAAGCACGGTCCCATCCGATTGAAAAAGACGTTGGGAGAGGCAAACATGGTCATAGGCGTGGTGTCGGGATGGAGCTTCTTATAGGCCGAAAGTAATTGGTAGAGCTGATCGTAGGTGTTGATTGTCTCAAAGCCCAAGTCCCGCATCACGTCCTGCCGCACAATCAAACCGCAGTCAAAGAGGTTCTGATCGGAGAGTGTGGGGAGATAATATAGTCCGCCAACCGAGGCTTCCAGCTGAGCCACCTCGTTTTCCAGTCCCAAATCTGCCACAGCGGCATAAAAATTCGGCAGCAGGTCTTTATATTCGCTGAGATTCAACATACGTCCCTTGCTCTCGGTGGATAAATTTTGACTATCTAGCTGCTTGTATAAAAAAACATCGCAGGTAGCACTTCCGTCCAAATACTGGGCGGGAATGGTGGAGGGAGAGGGGAGGGGCGCCAGCGTGACATGAATGTCCACATCAAATTGCTTTTCTGCGGTCTGAATGGCTAGGCTGTCGTTGTTGAAGGATGAGGGGTCTTCGTGTTCAAAATAAAATGAAATGGGTAGGGTTGTTGCGGTTTCTTCCTTTTTTGTTTGTGGGGGCTGACACGCACAGAGGGCGAGCATCAGCGCCACAGCGCCGCAGAGGGCGACCATTCGTATGATTTTGTAGTTCCTCATAACGGGTAGAAACTCCCTTCTTCTTTGTGATTTTCTTCCCTTACCGTACCACAAAGAAGAAGACGGGAACAATTTTCTGCAAAAAAGGCCTCATTTCGTGCATTATGTTGTTGTTTGTTTGAAAATTCCCCCTTGACAAAGTAGGTTTGGCGGGGGGGCGGGACGATGTGGGCATCGTCCCCTACACAATTGGTTTCTCAATGAATAAAATCATTTC
>CAYQRI010000145.1:0-3604 GCA_964420085.1 uncultured Ruminiclostridium sp. | reverse complement strand
CTGGATTCTGCTTATCATGCGGCCTTTTATTTACTATCCGCTGACCCGGAGCTTTATAAAATCGCCTGCCGCCATGTAGACGTAAGAGGAATTGGCTTTGCAGGCATCAAGCGTGCAACCCGTGGTTTTGATGAACGGACACGGTTTGTAGTGGATATTGCACACAACCTGTTTTCCTATAACAGCCCATGTAAAGCAACGCCCTTTGAAATCTCACGGCTGGGCTACCCCTTGATGGAGCAAGTCTGCAATGCGCTTTATATTGCAGCGGACGGGTTCAAGGTGGTGATTGAGCAGGATCAGAACCAAGAACTGCGTATGACCTTGGACGTAAGTCCCTATGAGAGAACAAAACTCATTCAAAGCCGATTTGAGCAGATGACAGCGGCGTTGATGGCACAACCCGAAGCAGCCGCAGAAGATGAAATGGAACGATAACAGGAGGTGTTTATGATTACAGGCGTATTGCAAAATCAGGGAAATACATTGATTATCACGCTGCCCTGTGCCTTATATGATTTGGCGGTGCATTTGGGCAGTGTGGGTATCCGTATTTCGGCATCACAGATTCCGGCACACGGCACAGAGCAAATTAAGGTGCAACTGGCAGCGGATGAGCCTATCGGCGGCATTGTGCTTTCCCGCCTTGCCGATGGCGACACCCTTTCGGGGGTCAATCTGGCCTGTCAGGAAATCAACCGTGTCTGCCCCTATGGGTATGAGGAATTTATGGATATGCTTCACCCCAAGGCAGACCCACTGATGGACAGATACCATTTTTATAAGCAGTATGAAACGCAGCCGCCCAGCACGGAAGTGGGGATGAAATCTGTCATGGAGGAAACGCAGCGATACCGCTCCACCATGGAAAATTACACCCGTGCTTGCCAGGCCGCCGAGAATGAGGAGTATGAGTCCCCGGAGGATGAATGGGAGCGGTAGCCCATGAAATGGAGGTGAGCGGCAATCTCTATTCTGGTCTATAAACAGCGTTTTGCAAACCCAAATTACAAAGCCACGGCAAGCAAAAATTACGCTCATGTGCGTTACATTGCCACACGCCCAAGGGTCGCCAAAAACGAGGGCATGAACCACGGATTGTTCGGCAAGCTGACACCGGGAGCAATCACCGAATTTGAGGACTGGCGAGCCGTTGCCAGACTTGCCTATCAAAATTCAAAAAAACATATTGTCATGTACCGTAGTATCGTTTCCTTTGATGAGGAAGTGGCTGCTGAGTTGATGCTCTCAGACCAGAAAGCATGGCAACGCTACATCGAAAAGCATATCCTAACCATTGCAGATAAAAATGGGATTCGACCAAGCAACTTGCAGTGGGCTTGCGCACTCCATAAAGAAAAGGGTCATCCCCATATTCATGTGGTGTTTTGGGATACCTCTACCGAAGCCACCCGTATCAAAAATCCTTTTACCCCGCCTGCTGTCCCAAATGCCATTCGCATTCAAATGATTAAGGATACCTTCCCTGATAAAATTCGTGCCTTTGGGGAGCAGAAAAATATGGCTGCGGCTGGACTACGGCAGTTTAGCAATGAGCTGGTGGAGAATTTTGAACAGCATATCCGGCAGCTTGAAAAGCAAAAATATCGGCGGCTGCGACAGGAGTATGACGAGGAAGCAGAGCTTTCCGAAGAATTTGATTTTGAAGATGAATTGCTCAATCAGATTGCCGACCGGGTATTTCGTATTAAGGCGGCGCTGCCAGCCAAGGGCAGAATTTCCTATCAGTTTTTGCCCCCTGCGGTCAAGAAACAGGTAGATGAGTTGGTGAAATATTTATTAAAAAACGTCCCATCCCTGCGGGAGCAAAAGGACAAGTATATGGAAAGCAAATTGAATATAACCCTGCTCTACGGTGGCAGTGCGGATCATATTAACACCATGCGAGAGAAGTTTTCCAGTGAAGCTGATAAAATCATTGCCAACCGCATTTTAGGCATGGTGAAGGGGCTGAACCGATTGGACAGTGAATACCGGTCTGCGGACTATCTGTACAATCGCCGCAGGTTTTATGCAGAGCAGCTACTGATTGAATCACTGGCGATGCTATCCTCTCTGACGGATTACCAAGACCGGCAGCTTGAGGAACTCTATGGCAAGCAGGGCGGTGATTTATCGAAAGAGGCTAAAAAGGAATTGTATCTGAAAAATCAGGATAAGGGATATGAACATTGATAGGAGGTTTTGTCTATGAAATCAAGAAGCGAGTTTTTGGCGGATTTTTTTGACCGCTTGGCAGGCGTTGGCTTTCGAGTGGAGCCGGTACCGGAGGGCGGTGATTTGGCCGCCGAGGTCTATAACGGCAATACGCTTTTCTGTGTGATTACGCAGGACGGCGAGATTATTTTTGAAGTCTTTGACAGTGAGAAAGCAAGAGCATTGGAGCAGGCCGCAGCGGAAAGCCGGAAAGAACTGCATTGCGATACCACACCGCCCTTTGCGGATATGGAACGGATGGAAACGGTGCTGCTCACTGGCGGTTCCTATGTGAAGGTGTTTGAAAGCGCAGGCATGGTGCTTCTCTGTCGCAGATCGGGACTATTCGGTTATGAGTTTGTGACCTGTCAAAAGGCATTGCCCAAGCATAACAGCAGACGTTTTTATCGGGAGCAGTATCATTATAATGCCGCAGTCGCCCAGCAAGACTTTATGAAACGCAGTGGGCTGTTGCTGCATGATACCCTTCACTTCACCCATGAGGAGCTGCGGATTTTGCTGTCCTGCTGTGCAAGGTGCGTCATGCTGGACAATGAACTGGATGCCGGAACACAGCAACAGATCAACGACCTCATTAAGAAAATTGAGTACAGCCAGCCACCCCAGCAGGAGCTTTCCCCACGGCATTGTTTTCAACATGAAATCTGAACAAGGAGTGTGACCCATGAAAAGCAAAACAGAGTTTTACAAAGCCTATTTTGAAACCTTGGAGAAAAAGGGCTTCTCCATCCAGCCGCCGTCCTCCCCAGACTATGTGGCGGATATTTACCACCGTGACAGGCAAATCGCATTTTACGGCAAGCATGATGCCATTATCAAAAATCCCTTTGTAGAGGTGGATGAAAAGCTGCTGGATAAGCTCCAGAGTCTTGCAAAAACCACCGCCATTGCCTGCGGCATCTGTTCGGATAAGCCTTATGACGAGGCCATCGCCGCCAAGGAGCAGAATGGTGTGGTGCGCATCAATGAGCATAACGGCGTGGTTCTCGCTTGCAAGCAGCATCCCATCTTTGATTATGTGCTGTCTACTTACCGCAAGGACAGTGAGAACAGCAATGCGGCTATTCAGCGGCAGTATTTCTATCAGAAGGATGCAGCCTTTGAAAATTTCGCCCTGCGCAGTGGTCTGGTGGACGAAAAGAAGCTGTTTTCGGAGCAGGATTTAAAAATCCTCCACTCAGGGCTTATCAAGATGAGAACCATTGACAACGACTTAAATCAGGACGATTTGAACTCTGTGGCGGCACTCATTGATAAAATTGAGGACATTGTGCCGGAGCTGGGGAAAAAGGAACGCAGCTTTGATTTTACCAAGCTGTTCAGTCCACTGGAAAACCTGATGGAAAGATAAAAGCTATGCCGATTG
>CAYQRI010000144.1:0-3607 GCA_964420085.1 uncultured Ruminiclostridium sp. | reverse complement strand
GGGTTCCCAAGGGGAAGTTGGTGGTTAAAGCGTGCAACGACCAACGCCCTCCTTGGGAACAAACGTTCATTTAACCACAGCCAATCGAACTCGAGATTAAACAAAGACTCCATCGAAACCGGTGTTTTGATGGAGTCTTTGTTAAATTACGGGGGATTATGAGAGGTCTGGGTGCGTGCGTGCCGCCAGATCCAGTCTGTCCAGCCTGCGGAAGCTTCTGGCGACCAGCGTAAGGCAGAGAACGAAGGCGAGTACATCTGCAATGGGGGCGGAATAGAGTAAGCCGTCCAGCCCGAAAAACAGCGGCAGGAGCACGAGAAGCGGAACCAAAAATAGACCCTGTCTGGAAAGAGAAAGAAGCAGGCTCTGCTTCACATCGCCAATGCCCGTAAAATAGTTCACGGACAAGGGCTGCATACCATGGATACAGACCATCATCATGTAAATCCGCAAATATCGAGCGGCAAACGCATAATAAAGCTCATCACCGCTTCCGAATATACCGGTGATTTGTCTCGGTGCCAGTTGGAAGGCAAGAAAGGCAGCAAACCCAATGCATAGGGCAACGGTCAGTGCCGTGCGGAAGGTCTTTTTGACACGGGCATATCGCTTTGCACCCATATTAAAGCCAAGAATGGGCTGACAGCCCTGCGCCAGACCGACAGAAAAGGAAATCAGTATGCTGTTGAGCTTGGCGGCGATGCCGGCAACCGCCAAGGGAATGTCGCTTCCGTAAATCGACGCCGCCCCGTATTTTTTCAGCATATTGTTCAGGATGATATTTACCAGCATCATAATCAGCTGATTGATGCAGTTAGAGGTTCCCAACTTCAGAATCGAAGCGGCATACCTTCGCTTGAGACCCAGCATAGGCAGACGGATGGGAAAGGCCTTGAAGTGTCTGAAATAAGAGCAAGCAATCAGAAAGGACAGAAATTGTCCGGTGATGGTGGCTGCGGCCGCCCCTTGGATGCCCCACTGAAATCCAAACATAAACAGGGCATCCAACAGGACGTTCAGAACGGCACCCACCACATTGCAGAGCATAGAATAGCGGGGGCTTCCGTCGGCACGGATGAGTTGGCTCATGGCACTGCCCATCAGGAAAAAAGGGAAGCCAAGGGCGGTGATGCTCAAATATGGGTCGGCATAGGGCAGGACGGCCTCCGTCGCACCGCAGAGCAGGAGAAGCGGCGTCTTGAAGCTTAAAACCACGACCGTGAGTGCCGCACCGAATACAACCATCAGCGTCAGTCCCGTGCCGATGTATTCCTTGGCATCCTCCACCTTTTGTGCCCCCATGCTGAGGTTGAAATTGGAGGCGGTGCCGATACCTACCAGCTGGGAAAAGGCGATGGTCAGGATCACAAGGGGAAAGACCACATTTGTGGCGGCATTTCCATACATACCGACCAAATGCCCGATGAAAATTTGGTCTGTGATATTATACACGGCCATGACCAGCATCCCGACAATGGAGGGAATGGCAAACCTCCGAATGAGACCGGGGATGGGGGCTTCTCCCAAATCAAGGCGATTTTCAGCGTGTTTCTTCATTGCTTGTGGCATCTCCCCCCGTGAAAAATTGGTTGGAAACATTGACATCGATGCGTGCCAGCGTGCGTAGAAATGCAGCAAGCTCCTCCTCGGAAATGCCTTCCGTGAAGCGGTGATTCAGTGCCAGCAAATCAGACAAAACAGCGGCTTCTATCTTTTTTGCCTGTTCCGTTTTATAAATGCGGTTGTGCCGACGGTCGTTTGGATCCTGTACACGGCGGATCAAGCCTTTTCGCTCTAAGGAGCGGAGCGCTCTGGTGGTCATCGCTTTGTCTACACCGACAAGTGCAGTATAGTCCTCCTGTGTCATGCCGTCATTTGCACGGATTGCCATGAAAAATGGCTGTTCTGCCATCGTCAGGTTATACTTTTCTGCGACAACACGGATGCAGAGCTGTGCCTTTCTTGAGACAAGCAGCAGATTACGGGATAAGTTTTCCAAGGAAGCCAACACCTCCGATTATGATAAATCCAATGATAGGATACAAAAAAGCAGTTGACTTGTCAACTGCTTTTTTTCGGACGGAGGGGAAGGGGCGTGGGGTTGGGATGCCTGCGGAGGCGCTTGGCATACTGCTGACTTGAGATAACCACCGAGCCAAGATTCACGCCCATGCTGCCGAGCAGGGCAAGGAAGAGCGGGAGAAGGAGCGAAGAATTTTTCAGGTCTATAAAGGAGAGGGTGGCTGTGCCCGTAGCGATGAGCAAGCCTGCAATCAGTGCGACAGCAGTTGTGCCCGATTCTGCACCATTGGTGAATAGAACCGGCAGACAAACCCCTTGTGCGGCAAGGGTTGTCACAGCGGTCAATAAAAGATAGACCAGAGCCTCAGGCACGGTGATTTTGGCGACGAGCAGCAGAGCTGCTGCATAGAACAAGAGAGAATAGAGCAGAAGAAACCAGAAAACAATATATTTGCTCAAAACAAGGCTTCGGGTCGAATAGGGGAGCATCATGGCAAGCTGCTCCCACCCACATTTTTCGTCAGAGCTGAGCAGATTGACCGAGCCAATGATTATGACAAGAGCAATGAAGTACAGTGTATAAGAAGAGGTTGGAGCGACGAAACAGAAGATAGGCACCACAAGAAGGTAGTACTTTTCATTCCTCCAAAAGAGCATCATGTCCTTATAGAGCAGAGCCTTCAAGCGAGGTCACCTCCCTCTGCCTTTGATGTATTGCTTTTCCGAGACAAGCACCGAACCAAAACACAGGAGCACACCCACCAAAATCGAGCCAATCGCCAAGATAGGGCCGGAGACCTCCAGTGTCAGGAGCACAGGAAGGAGACCAAAGCCCACACCGCCTGCCACGGCCGCGATCAAAATCATGGCAAACCGTCCCTTTTCCACGCCGAAGCGGAACAAAATGGGATAGTAAAGCCCTTGCAGAATCAGTGAGGCAGAAACCAGGAAGACAAGCTGGAGAAGGATATCTCCTCCCGATCCATTGCGTAGATTGCCCACGAACAGACCCACGCCATAAAGGAGGGTAGAATAAAGCAAAATGAGCCAGCCACAAATATATTTGCTCAAAACCAGACCTCGAGTTGAATAGGGGAGCATGGCGGCGAGGGTATCCCATTTGCTGCGTTCATCGAAGGAAAGCAGGCTTATGGGGGTCAGAGTCGAGATATACATCACAAAAAATAGGGTGAAGCTGTCCAAAACGGAAGCGCACAGACAGAAAATCGTCACCATAAACAGGATGGATTTCATCTGCTTCAGCAGAAGGCAGAGGTCTTTATAAAGCAAGCCTTTCATGCATGATTCCCTCCCTGTGCCAAGAATAAAATGATGTCCTCTAGGGTGGTGTGCTCGGTGGCAAAGTCGGAGGGGATACCGCTCCGCCGCACCAAGGCACGGGTTGCATATTTTTCGTGCCGAACGCCGGCAACCGCCGCTTCATCCAGCTCGGCGAACTGGGCATGGGAAAGGGTGACCATGGCGTATTCCTCCAAGAGGGTATCTTTATCCTCCAGCAGCAGGAGCTTGCCCTTGTGCAAAAAGGCGATGGTGTCGCAGATTTTTTCCAAGTCACTGACAATGT
>CAYQRI010000143.1:0-3676 GCA_964420085.1 uncultured Ruminiclostridium sp. | reverse complement strand
GCCTTACAAATCGGCGTAGCCGTGGCAGGGTTCTGCAAAGCGGGCTGTGGAATATACTCCTTCCCCACAAGCTGCCCGCTTGCGTCATACCGTTCGTGTGCGACAGCTATCCTGCCGTCGGGCAAGGTAATCACGTCGCTGTAAATTGCGTCTTCCACTAAATAACACCTCCTAAGATATACGCTCCTGCATAGATCATTCCGCTGTACTGCCGTGTGCCCAAAATCTCCGTAATGGTTCTGTCGGTCTCCTGCAAGGCTTTTTCGATTTGATTTGCCTGCGTAAAAGTCAGATGCCGCATACTCTGCGGCAACGCCATCTCACGGTGGAAGATATCCCTGATACGCTTCACGTTTTCGAGATACTGCGTCATAGCTGCTTCCAGTTGGAGGTCTGTCCGCTGCCAGTCTGTCTTTGGTCTGGTATCTAATGTATCATAGCCGCAACCAGCCAAAGCAGCTGTGAGGTACGCCACCGCCTCTCCGACACGGTTGAGGTCGGCGGTGTTGTAATGCGAACCGGCTTTGCGATTGGTAATTAACTCCGGTAACCCACTGCTCATAACACAGCACCCCCTTGAAGGTCTATTTTTCCTATCATCCCGCCGACCATATCAAGGCTCATGGAGGTCATTACTCCGACAAGCTTTTTGCCGGATGCCGTGTCAATGGAAATGGTTTCGCCGGGCTTTGCGGCGATGGGGAACACCTCCCCCTCTCCAATGAGCCGCCGTTTGTTCCAGTCATAGATGTGTTGGGCAAGTGCCTGAGCGTCTGCAAGCAAGGTACAGCCCTCCACCTTCTTAACGTTCGCCTTTGCGTTCGCTGGCAGCTCTGCGGCGTAGACACTGCCGACAAGTGTTTCCTCATTGGAATCCTGTGTGCGTCTGTAGACCTCCACACCTGTCACGAGTGGTTCTTGGCTGACGGTGTGCCCAACTACCTTATCCCCTGTGGCGATGGTGTGCTGCACGCTCTCCGGCAGTCGATAGATATTTATTTTGTCACTCCTTGCACAGTTCACGACCGCACAGAGAGCAAAGGCGACCGTCTGCAAAGCTTCCCGGTGGGTGCAAGCTTCCATGTAACCTGTCAGAACAATGCTTGCAAGCTCCGAAGCAATGCTATACTGCTCGGCCGACAGTCCGGCAGAGGTCATAATTTCCGAAATCAGAACAGAGGCAGCTATGCCGTTCACCCAAGAACCCCCCGCATAGTCCGTGGCATCAATCACGCCAAGTAAATCCGTGCAGGACATACTGACCCGCCCTTCGGCTGTCGTTGGCTTGTCTAAATAATAGGCGCCGTAGTCGGATTGCACACCGTCAACCGTGCAAAGCACCTTTGCCGCCTGCCGCTGCTGGAACATAGCGTAGGCATCTGGCATATTGACTAGATCAAACTCTTTTGCGTGTGCGGTAAACTCCAATGTGTTGATAGACAGGCGATCAGAGAGAGGGTCTACCTCCTCTTGCAGCCTTGCAGAGAGTAGCACCCTATCATTAAAGACCTTTAAAATGCCGTATTGTAAACCGGTTAGCTTGAGAAAATGATGCGGTCGGTTCGTGCCAAGGAACGTGAATCGAACCTTCCTGTAGTTCTCTATTTTCCCATCGCAGAAATAGACCGCACTGTCCGGCTGATAGTTGGTGTCCTTCAGAATGGCATCCCCCGAACCATACCACTTAATATTCAGAGCATTCGCCCATTCGTTTGTGGATTCCACAAAGGTCAGTGTGAAGCCAACGGAGGAATGCGGCTCTGTAAAGCTCACCTCAAGCCAAGGCGGTGTAGAAAACACACCAGCCTGGTCACTCTGCGCTTGTGACCAGAGTCCTAAAAAAGCAGTGGTCAGGTCGTCCGGCAGAATATCCATACTTCCATCCAGCGGCCAGCCACCGTCCTCCAAGGTCGCCCACTTCCCTATTTTCTGCGTTTCATCATGAAGTTGGGAGAGCTGCACCCAGCTCTGAGCACCCGGAGAAGTCAGTGCAGCATCCGACTTTGCGGTAATGTCAAAGAAGCCGAAGCGGATTTCACAGGCTGTTTTCATGCGCCGTCCTCCAAAGGCTCCACGCCGACAACGGAGAGACCTAATCCGTCCCAGATATATTCGCCATTTGCTTCGATTAGCGTCAGGAAATCTTCCTCTAATTCGACCTCCGCTTCCAATGTAACCATGGTTTGACCGTCAGGCAGGGTGATAAATACGGTTTCTCTGTTCGTTGCCAGAGCGGCACGCAGGGCATCATACCGTGACTGATTTACACTACCAAGCTCCACCTGATAGGTGCGGTATCTGGCTCTCAGTTCGCTGCGTCGCCGCCCGTTTTCGGCAGTGAGCTGGTACTTGTATTCTCGCTTTTCCCCACGCTTTATCTCGGCAATGCCGATATCGGCAAAGCTGACACCATCAATCAAAATCAAGCCATAGCACCCCCTGTAATCATTTTTCGCCCTCTGCGTTTATGCTCGTTCTCCCAATAAGGATAGGACAATCGTGCAAAAGTCGCAAAATCACCTTCCAACTTAATGGTCGGCGTGTTCTCAATGCGTTCTCGCTGGTAATACGTCCGCACCTCCGATGCACCGCCTAAATTGTTGCCTGCGTTCGCCTTGGCAGCGGCGAACGCAGAGAGCTGTGCGGTGTGCTGCTCTATCATGGCTCGTGCCTGCCGCATCATGTCCGGCAGAGCTTTTTGAAAGCCGACACCGACACCCTGTCCCATCGGCTTACCGACAAGGTCACGGGTCTTTTTCGACGGGCTGTTGATGTCCGCCTCCATCTGCATGGCGTTGATCGCCTGACGGACGATGGCGGCAGCGGTGGCAGATAAGGTGCTTTCCATCGACAGCATACCGTCAATGAGTCCCTGGATGCTGTCTATGCCGACGCTTTTCATATCCTCAGGAATTTTCCCGACTTCTTCCGCAAGCTTGGTGGAAAACTTCTCATCAACCGCTTCCACTTGGTCAGCATAGAATTTCTCTGCCACCAATCGTGATTCAGTCTGCACCGCTTCCCAATCTGCCAAGTAAGCTTCCAGTTGCTTTTCGCCCATCTTAGCAATTTTTTCAGCGAATGCGAGACCATCCTCAACGCCCATGGCGGTGATCTCCGAAAGAAATTCCTGAGAAGCCCCACGGTTTTTCAGGTCGTCGAGAGCCTGCCCGTAGCGTTCGACTTCAGTTCTTTGTTCCTTCAGGTTGTTGATGGACATATTCCCATCTTTGTCCCTTGTAAACAAGCCGCCGTTATCCGCCAGCTTTTCCGAAAGAGAGTCAATGTCACGCTGGATGGCATCTCTGGCACTCTCGTACTCTTTTTGCACCGCTTCGATACCAGAGATGGTAGCTTGCAGGACTTTCTGCTGGGCGGCTTCTTGGGCTTCCAGCTGCTTTTCGTTCCAGTCCGCTTCCAGCTTGGCAATGTCGTCTAAGATTTTCTGTTTTTCTTTTTTCTCCGCTTTGCCAAGCTCCCGATATTTTTCCTCTACGGCTTTTTTGTGGTCGGCAAGCTCCTTATCTGCCTGCCGCTTCTGGATCCGCTCCTGCATTCGGGAGAGTTCATCGCTTACCACAGATGTGAGGTGCTTGGAGGAAGATAGGATAGCGTCAAACAGTTCCTTCTGCTCCTGTAGGACAAGGTTTTTGCCCATGCTGATACCAGCGGCGAT
>CAYQRI010000142.1:1686-3719 GCA_964420085.1 uncultured Ruminiclostridium sp. | reverse complement strand
ACAAGGCGTAAGCTATGGCGCTGCTGACCGAAGAACTCGTCCGACAGATGTCCAATAAGGGTACCCGTGGTCCCGTCGTTGTGACCCGTGACGATGTGTTGACCCCCTCTGCCCGAAGCTATCTGTTAGAGCATCGGGTCGAGGTGGTTTACCCCCAGGGGGAGGCTCCCTTCCAGGGGGAGGTTTCCTCACAGAAGAGCGGCGAAAAACCCGAAAAAAAAGTAAGCGAAGCCGTGCAAGGGGCGAAGTATACGACCCTCTTCGGAGCGGCACTGCAGGAAAAACCAGAGCATATGACGCACCTGAAGGGGAATATCTTAGTGTTTAAGGATCATCCTCGCATTGCCTTTCGAGGGTTTCTTGATTTGCTGGAAGCAGATATCACCCTGACCCAGCAGACGGTCAAGCAAGCTGGCTATGCCAGCTTGTGTGCAGAGCTTGAGGAAGTGCTTGCCTTTGTACGGCGCTTTATCCGCTTTGACGTACTGGATGAAGCGGTAGGCAAGATCCACCTATGCGGGTACACGCCGGAGCAGCTTCGGGACTATTCCCATTATCCCGAGCGCCACTTTGGACAGCCACATTTTATGGTGAACGTCAGTGACGACCCTGCTATTTTGGCCATCAATAAGCTTCGTACGGTGGTTCGTCAGACAGAACTTTCGGCCTATCAAGCATTTCGAGATGAGAATGGTGCTGTGAGCAGAAATGACATCATTCTTGGACTGAATCGCCTGTCCTCCCTGATGTGGATTATGATGATTAAGCTCAAAGCAGGTAAGTATCCCAAAGAAAGCAGGTGATAGAATGAACAGTATGTGCAGTGTGGGTGTGGAACGCTTGGCAGAGGTCATTATCGAACGCATGACCATTGAAATCGAAGCTTCCGGCAGACACGTACACTTGTGCCGAGCGGATGTGGAGGCGCTCTTTGGTGCAGGCTATCAATTGACCCGTGTGAAGGAGCTTTCCCAACCGGGGCAGTTTGCCTGTAGTGAGCGTGTGACGCTAAAAGGACCAAAGGGTGAGTTTGAAAATGTAGTCATCCTAGGACCTGAGCGTCCTGATAGTCAGGTTGAGCTATCGCTATCGGACGCAGTCTCGCTTGGCATACCCGCCCCGATTCGTCTCTCCGGGGACATTAAAAATACCCCAGGCATTCTCATCCAAAATGCAACACGAGAAATCAGTATAAATCAGGGCGTAATTGTGGCAAAGCGTCACATTCATATGACCCCTGAGGACGCAGAACGCTTTGGAATGCGTGACAGGCAGAAGGTCAGCTTCCGTACGTTTACGAGGAGACCCTTGGTGTTTAGAGACATTGAAGTGCGTGTCAGCAGTAAGTTTTCAACGGTTGCGCACTTAGACTATGACGAAAGCAATGCCTGTGGTTTCCAAAAGGGAGATCGGGGGATGATTGTGGGATGAAGCTGGAGGAAAACGGAAACGACCTCATCATCACGCATCTGCCTGTCGAGCAAATGGGAATTCTCTCCTTAGGATTGGCGCTAGAGCCAGAGGAAAAGCAGGTGTTAGAGGCTCTTCTTTCCGGACGAAAAGTCCGTGTCGTGGAGTCAGGTCTCGAATACAAGCAATATAAGAAAACAGCTCCCATGGGAGTGTTTAAAAAATTTGTAGCGTTAGAACGTGAGCTGCGGGAGATGGGTATCTGTGTTATTAGGAACAGTCATTGGTAGTGTTTGGGCTACAAAAAAACTGCAAAGCCTAACGGGTCAGACCTTTCTCTTGGTCATTCCAGAGGGCGAGGGAGTATCTGATACTGCTTTGGTGTGTGCAGATCAAGCTGGAGCTGGTCCGGGTGACCGGGTTCTCGTTGCGACAGGATCGGCTGCCAGAATTGCGGCGGGGTCTAGTGTTCCCATCGATGCAGCCATCGTCGGAATTGTGGATCATGTGGAAGGAAGAGACGAATGATCCTTCTCCTGTTAGAATATAATTGCTTTAGATTGGAAGAAAACTCGTTTTTTCCGCATAGGTTGCGGAACCATTTTTAATATAAAGGGGGCAAT
>CAYQRI010000142.1:0-1586 GCA_964420085.1 uncultured Ruminiclostridium sp. | reverse complement strand
AAACTCGTTTTTTCCGCATAGGTTGCGGAACCATTTTTAATATAAAGGGGGCAATCTATTTGTCCATCAACGAAATTATCGTCTATATCATGGTGATTTTCATGATTCTGGGCGGTATCGACCGAATCATTGGAAACAAATTCGGTCTCGGAGAAAAGTTTGAAGAGGGTATTATCGCCATGGGCTCCCTCGCACTGGCTATGATTGGTATCATCTGCTTGGCTCCAGTGCTGGCGGATATTCTTCGACCGGCCGTCGTACCTCTTTACTCCATGCTGGGTGCCGACCCGGCCATGTTCGCCGGAACCATTTTGGCAAACGACATGGGTGGCGCACCCTTGGCAAAGGAATTGGCACTGACCCCGGAGGCGGGACAGTTTGGCGGACTGATTGTCGGCGCAATGCTGGGTCCCACCATTGTCTTTACGATTCCGGTAGGTCTTGGCATCATCCAGCATGAGGACCAGAAGTATCTGGCAACGGGTGTCCTTGCCGGCGTTATTACCATTCCAATCGGCGCCTTTGTGGGAGGCTTGGTTGCCGGCTTCCCCGTCATTATGGTACTGCGCAACTTAATCCCCATCGTTATTTTTGCCATCCTGATTGCATTGGGACTATACTTTATTCCGAACGGCATGGTAAAGGGATTTAAAGTCTTCGGACAGATTGTGGTTATCGTGATTACCGTTGGACTCGCAGCAGCCATTGTCGAAACACTCACCGGCTTTGTGCTGATTCCTGGTATGAACCCCATTGATGAGGGCTATATGACCGTGGGTGCGATTGCTATTGTGCTGGCAGGTGCGTTCCCCTTGGTGTATGTCATCACCAAGGTGTTCCGGAAACCGCTGATGAAAATGGGACACTTACTCGGCATGAACGACATTGCCGCAGCTGGTATGGTTGCGACCTTGGCAAACAACATTCCGATGTTTGGTATGATGAAAGACATGGACAGCCGTGGCAAGGTCATCAACGTGGCCTTTGCGGTTTCTGCAGCTTTCGTATTTGGTGACCACCTTGGTTTCACCGCTGGTTTTGACTCTACTATGATTTTCCCCATGATCGTTGGTAAGTTAATCGCTGGTGTAACTGCTGTAGCCGTTGCCATACTCATTACACGCAAGGAGGAAAAGCATGCCTGATATGGATCGAGATGCGCTGGAAGCAATGGTAAGACAGGTGCTGATTGAAAAGCTGGGCGGCTGCGCTGGCTGCGGCAGCACCATAAAAAAGATTGAGGTACCAAGACTTGAGGTGACGGAAGCCGACCGCATGGATACGGGAAACCCCGGCGACCGCGTATGGACACACGATCTGTTTAGACTGAGTGAGTCTCCCAGACTGGGCGCAGGACTCATGGTCATGGAGCGCACAAGCTTCCCGTGGACACTGAACTACGATGAAATGGATTACGTCATTGAAGGAAGACTCGAGATTACTATGAATGGACAGACCGTGTCCGCAGGCCCGGGAGAGGTCATTTATATCCCCAAGGGCTCTGCCGTTGAATTTTCCGTTCAGGATAAGGCGAGATTTCTATACTTTGTCTATCCTGCCGATTGGCAAAAGCAACAGTAACAGAG
>CAYQRI010000141.1:0-3728 GCA_964420085.1 uncultured Ruminiclostridium sp. | reverse complement strand
AAGACGGTTTGGTCGGAGAGGAATTTCACCTCTGTTTTTGCGGGATGGACGTTGACATCGACGGTGTTTGGTTTCATCCTGAGCTGGAGCACGCAGCCGGGGAATTTGCCGACCATGTGTTGGTTGGCGTAGGCTTTTTCGAGGGCGGTGGTGAGCAGCTGGGATTTGACGTAGCGACCGTTGACGAAAAAGTATTGATAGCTTCGGTTGC
Organism: uncultured Ruminiclostridium sp.; assembly: GCA_964420085.1. Classification (GTDB taxonomy): domain Bacteria; phylum Bacillota; class Clostridia; order Oscillospirales; family Oscillospiraceae; genus Evtepia. The sequence continues at coordinate 3,517 of CAYQRI010000141.1, read as the reverse complement.
CCCGACAGCAGACGGGCTGGGAGACAAAGCCGGAAACGGTGAGGTCTTCGCCCTCTGCCTGCACGGGCAGGAAGCCCAAGGCGAGGTCACGACCGAGCACGGCATAGAGGGCGGAGCGGAGCTGACCGTCGCCGGGGGTGAGCAGCTCTTGCTTGCCGTCCTTGAGGTATTTCAGGGAGACTTCGGGGTGAGAGAGCGCCAATTTCTGCACGACGGCAGAGACAGCGGCCCCCTCTGCGGCATCTCGCTTCATGAATTTGAGGCGGGCGGGGGTATTAAAAAAGAGGCTGCGCACGACGAGGGTGGTACCCAAGGGACAGCCGGTTTGTTCCTTGGTTTCGAGGACACCGGCGTTTAGGGAGAGGGTGGTGCCGAGCGGTTCCTGTTCGGGACGGCTGAACAGCTCGATTTGAGAGACGGCGGCGATGGCGGCGAGGGCTTCGCCCCGAAAGCCGAGGGTACGAATGGCGGCCAAGTCCTCTGGTTTTTGGAGCTTGGAGGTAGCGTGACGGAGGAAGGCGGTTTCGCAGCTGTCGTAGGGGATGCCGCAGCCGTTATCGGTGACACGCATAAGGGACATACCGCCGTGTTGGATTTCGATGGTGATGGCATTGGCGCCGGCATCCATGGCATTTTCGACCAGCTCCTTGATGACGGAGGCAGGTCGTTCGACGACCTCACCGGCGGCGATGAGGTCAGCGACGTGTGGAGAAAGGACTTGAATAGACATAAAGAATTGACCTCTTGCGGGCAAAGCCCGCTGTTAATTCGTGACTGAGATGTTTGATATCTAATAAACTGATGTTCCCAGTATAAAGTGGGATTCTCCCGCCCGTGGCGGGTAAAAATCCCCCCTACCTCTGTAGGGGAGGGACTCTGCTCCTCCCGTATACGTCATACCGGGAACATAAGCCCATTCAACCGCAACGGTAGGAACTCGAATTAAAAGCGGGCTTCGCCCGCCGCCGTCCCCCGCCCCCGTGGGCGGAAGTAGGACTTTATACCGGGAATATAAGTGGATTAAACCGCAACGGTACGAACTCGAATTAAAAGCGGGCTTCGCCCGCCGCCTCTTGGGAACAAAAGCGAATGGACGCACAACCAACGGGACTTACAATTTCCCCTTTAATTCATTCAATAAATTGAGGGCTTGCAAGGGGGTGAGTGCTTCTACATGGGTGTTTCGCAGAATCTCCAAAACCTCCTGCTCGGACAAGGCAGACAGGGAAACCTGTTCTTCCTCCGCAGCAGGGGGACGCACACCGCTGCCCTCTGCCTCCAGCTCCTTCAAAATCACCTTGGCACGGCGAATGACCTTGGAGGGTACCCCTGCCAAATGCGCGACCTCAATGCCATAGCTGCGGTCGGCGCCGCCGGGGACAATTTTCCGTAAAAAGAGAATCTCATCCTGCTTCTTTCGGGCGGCGATGTTAAAATTCTTGACGTTTGGAAGCTCTCCCTCCAAAACGGTCAGCTCGTGATAATGGGTGGCGAACAGCGTCTTTGCCCCCAAGGTTTTGGGGTTTGCACAAAATTCCAGCACAGCACGGGCGATGCTCATGCCGTCATAGGTGGAGGTGCCCCGTCCGATTTCGTCCAAAATGAGCAGACTACGGGCGGTGGCGTGCTTCAGCAGCTCGGCGACCTCCCGCATCTCCACCATAAAGGTGGAGTGCCCGCCTGCCAAGTCATCAGACGCCCCGATGCGGGTGAAGATGCGGTCTACGATCCCGATGTGGGCGGAGCGGGCGGGGACAAAGGAGCCGATTTGCGCCATGAGGACAATCAAGGCAACCTGACGCATATAGGTGGACTTACCTGCCATGTTGGGGCCTGTGATAATCGCCGCCAAATTTTCACGGTTGTCCATGTGGGTGTCGTTGGGGACAAAGAAGCTGCCGGCGGTCATGTGCTCCACAACGGGGTGACGACCCTCCTCAATGAACAGCTTATCGGAGTGATCCACCCGTGGCATACAGTAATGATTTTCGGCTGCGATGGTGGCAAAGGCAGTGAGCACATCCGTCTGGGCGACGGCGGCTGCAATGCCTTGGATGTCCGTGGCAAAGGAAGCGACACGGCTCCGGACATCACAAAACAGCTCATATTCCAAGGCGACAATGCGGTCTTGGGCGGAAAGGATGGTGTGCTCCATCTCCTTCAGCTCTTGGGTGATATAGCGTTCGGCGCCCGTCAGGGTTTGCTTGCGGATATAGCTTTCAGGCACCTGCTCCAGATAGGAACGGGAGACCTCGATGTAGTAGCCGAATACCTTGTTGAAGCCGACCTTGAGGGACTTGATGCCCGTCCGCTCCTTTTCGGCGGCCTCCATGCGTGCCATCACGCCCTTGGTGTCCGTGAGGATTTCCCGCAGGCGATCCACCTCGGGGTGGTAGCCGTCCCGCATGAGTCCACCCTCTCGCACAGAGAAGGGCGGCTCGTCCACGATTGCTTTGGAAATGAGGGTACAGACGGCAGGCAGTCCCACCAGATTTTGGCGCAGCTTGGCGGCCAGCGAGGGCTTTTGCTCGGGGAGGAAGGCCGCCAGTGCAGGCAGGCGTTCCAGACCGGCGGCGAGGGAGACCAAGTCCTTTGCGCCGGCGGTGCCGTAGACGATGCGGGAAATGAGCCGTTCCAAATCGGGGATGCCACGCAGGGCGGCGGAAAGCTCACTGCGTTCTACGGCGTGGTCGGTGAGCCAGCCGACGGTCTCAAGCCGGCGGGAAATTTCCATAGGGTCAAGGAGCGGACGCTCCAGCCAGCTGCGGAGCAGCCGACCGCCCATGGCGGTTCGTGTACCGTCGAGGACCCAGAGCAGGGAGCCTTTTTTTTCTTTGCCGCGGAGGGTTTCGGTCAATTCCAAATTCCGCCTTGCGACGGGGTCAAGCTGCATGAAGCGGTCGGCGGTATAATAATGGAGTTGATTGATATAGGAGAGGTCTGTTTTTTGGGTTTCCTGCAAATAGGAGAGCAGACCGCAGACGGCGGCACGGGCAGCGTGACTGTGCTGGGCAAGCACGGTGACGGCGCTGGGGAATTGGACGGCAAGCGCCACGGCTTCGGTGGAGAAGCGAGCGTCATCTGCCTGCTCGATCCGACAGTCGGGACAGGCGGCGAGGAACGAGGTTTTGCTCTCTGCTTTGGGAGAGAGGATCAGCTCTCTTGGGGCGAAGCGAGCCAATTCACTGAGGGCGGCGGTCTGCCAATCGTCGCTGGGGCATTCAGTGAGAAAGACTTCACCTGTGGAGACATCGCCAAAGCACAGACCAACACCCTGTGGCTCGACGTAGAGGGCGGCGAGGAAGTTATTTTTGGTATCCTCAAGCATGGTTTCTTCGATGAGGGTGCCGGGGGTGATGATACGGATGACGTCCCGATCCACCAGACCCTTGGCCTCGGCGGGGGCTTGGGTTTGCTCGCAGATGGCGACCTTATAGCCCTTGGCGACCAGCCGTGCGATATAGGCTTCGGCGGAGTGATAGGGCACACCGCACATGGGGGTTCGCTGTTCGGGCGG
>CAYQRI010000140.1:3440-3753 GCA_964420085.1 uncultured Ruminiclostridium sp. | reverse complement strand
GATATCTCTGTGGAAAACGTGGATAAGTTACTTTCATAATGCTACAATGCGTAAGCTTTTGGGTGAAAAATGAACCTTTTTGGAATGGCAACAAGGTAGTAGGGGACGATGCCCACATCGTCCCGCAATTTTCCCCAATCATTCATGTTTGTCTTTTACGCATACCCATATGGAAATTATGCAACATGAGGGGCGATGTGGGCATCGCCCCTTACCAATTCCGCAACACCACACCGTTTCTTGTAGGGGCGGCGGCCAAGGGCCGCTTCTAATTCGAGTTCCTACCTTTGCGGTTCAATCGACCTATGTGCCC
>CAYQRI010000140.1:0-3340 GCA_964420085.1 uncultured Ruminiclostridium sp. | reverse complement strand
GTGTATTGGTCAACAACAGTACGATCTCGAGATTAAAAGCGGGCTTTGCCCGCCGGCCGAGGGCCGCTTCTAATTCGAGTTCCTACCTTTGCGGTTCAATCGACCTATGTGCCCGGTATTGGGTTCATTGTAAATCAATTCCCCCCTTGGGAACAATAGTGTATTGGTCAACAACAGTACGATCTCGAGATTAAAAGCGGGCTTTGCCCGCCGCTACGGCAAGCTCGTCGCAGCGGTTGTTGTAGGCATTTTCTGCATGACCCTTCACCCAGTGATAGGTCATTTGGTGGATGCTCGTCAGCGTCAGGAGCTTATCCCAGAGATCGGGATTGAGGGCGGGCTTTTTGTCGCTCTTGACCCAGCCACGCTTCTTCCAGCCCGCCGCCCAGCCCTTTTGCAGACCGTCTATGACATACTTCGAGTCGGAATAGAGAGAAACGGCGCAAGGCTCCTTCAGGAGCGATAAGGCGGATATCACCGCCTGTAATTCCATGCGGTTGTTGGTGGTATTGGATTCGCCGCCCGAAATTTCCTTTTTGTGCGCCCCATAGAGCAGCACCGCCCCCCAGCCACCGGGGCCGGGGTTGCCGGAGCAGGCGCCGTCCGTATAAATAGTTACTTCCTTCACAGCACCCTCATCCTTCGGATTCTGTCTGCCCGTTTTTTTCTTTTTTCTGCTTAGAGTGCATAGGGTACCACAGGAAAAACAAACCAAGCAAAACAAAGACCAAGCCGCCAAGTGTGAACATACCGCCGTTTAACCATCCCGTTGCGGGAATCATTTTGGTGATGCCGCGCCACATAATGAGCGCACCCAGCAGGGCGACGATGCCGCCCGACCATTGAAAAATCTTATTCATACTGGTATCCATGCTTATACTCCTTCATCGGTGGGATTCTCCACCGTGCCCTCGCTTACGACTTCCCCTTCCTCTGCGTCCTCGCTGACGGTTTCCGCATCCTCCTCTTGCTCGACACGAGCCAAAGAAATGACACGGGTACCCTGCGAAATACGCATGACCCGCACACCCTGTGCGGTTCGGCTGTAGATGCTGATATCGGAAACGGCCATACGAATGATGGTGCCGTCGTCGGAGATCATCAAAATATCATCCTCATCCCCGACCACCTTGATGCCGGCAACGGGACCCGTACGGTCGCTGACCTGATAGCCTTTCAAGCCAAAGCCGCCACGGCGCTGCGGTTCTCCGCCCGCACGAATGAATTCCTCAATGGGGGTTCGTCTGCCGTAGCCATTCTCACTGATGGTGAGCAGGGTTTTCTCCTCCTGGGCACGCACCGCACCCACAACATAATCCCCTTCTCTGAGGCGAATGCCACGGACACCGACAGCAGTTCGACCCATGGGTCTGACGTCGGTTTCTCGGAAGCAAATGGTCATGCCGTCGTGGGTACCGATGAGAATGTTCATGCTGCCGTCGGTCTCCTGCACGGAAATCAGCTCGTCGCCCTCGTCGAGCGTAAGGACACGCAGACCATTGGTGCGGATATTCCGCACGGCGGATTTTTCTGTCCGCTTGACCGTACCGTTTCGGGTAATCATGAACAGATAGCCATTTTCGTCATAGTCTCTGCCGTGGAGCATCGCCGTGACCTTCTCTCCCGATTCAAACTGGAAGATGTTGTTGATATGGGTACCCTTGGCGGCACGGCTTGCCTCGGGGATCTGATAGCCTTTTTTCTTAAAGACCCGACCTAAGCTGGTAAAGAACAAAATATTATCGTGGCTGGAGGCGGTAAAGAGGGTATCTACATAGTCCTCCTCCCGCAGGCTCTGGGCGGAAATTCCCTTGCCGCCCCGACGCTGGGCACGGTAGGTAGAAGCAGGCATGCGCTTCATATAGCCGGCGGCGGTGAGGGTAAAGACGCACTCCTCCTCCTCGATGAGGTCTTCAATGTCGATTTCGTTTTCGACGTCCTGAATTTCGGTTTGACGCTCATCGCCGTACTTGTCACGAATTTCCAAAAGCTCCTCTTTCAGGACGGCACGCATTTTTTCGTGGTTGGAGAGCAGCTCTCTGTAGTAAGCGATTTTGGCTTCCAGCTCATCGTATTCCTTTTGGAGCTTTTCCCGATTCAAACCTTGCAGGGAAATCAGACGCATTTCACAGATGGCCTGTGCCTGAATGGCATCGAGCGAAAAGCGGCTCATGAGGTTTTCCTTGGCATCGTCATAGCTCGAGCGAATGATTTGAATGACCTCATCAATGTGATCCTGTGCAATGATGAGTCCCTCCAAGAGATGTGCCCGTTCCTCTGCTTTTCTCTGATCGAACAGGGTACGGCGGGTGACGACCTCCTCTTGGAAGCGGAGGTATTCGTCCAAGATATGACGCAGGGAAAGAATTTTCGGCTGAGACTGTCCATCGGTGGGGACAAGCGCCAGCATATTGATGGCGAAGGTGGTTTGCAGCTGTGTTTGGGTCAGGAGATGGTTCAAGACGAGCTGTGGGTTGGCATCGTGCTTCAGCTCGATGACGATGCGCATACCGTTTCGGTCGGATTCGTCCCGCAGATCGGAAATACCCTCCAAGCGTTTTTCCTTGACCTGCTCGGCAATGGCGGCAATCAGCATCCGCTTATTGACCTGATAGGGCAGCTCGGTGACGATGATGCGAATACGGTCGTGATTTTTGCCATATTCCTCGAATTCGGTGCGGGCACGGACGGTGATCCGTCCCCGACCGGTGGCATAGGCGGCACGAATGCCGGAGCGACCCATGATGATACCCTTGGTGGGGAAGTCGGGGCCTTTGACAAACTGCATGAGGTCGGCAAGCTCTGCTTCGGGGTTTTCGAGCACACAGACGGCAGCGTCGATGACTTCACGCAGGCTGTGCGGGGGGATATTGGTTGCCATACCGACGGCGATACCGGAGGAGCCATTGACGAGCAGGTTGGGGAAGCGTGCGGGCAGCACCCGTGGTTCCTTCCGACTTTCGTCGAAGTTCGCGTCCCAGTTGACGGTTTCCTTTTCGATATCCCGCAGCATATCGCCGGCAATTTTCGCCATTCTGGCTTCGGTATAACGATAGGCGGCGGGAGGGTCGCCATCGACGGAGCCGAAGTTACCGTGTCCTTCGATGAGGGGGTAGCGCATGGAGAAGTTCTGTGCCAAGCGGACGAGGGCATCGTAAACGGAGGCATCGCCGTGGGGGTGATAGCGACCCAATACGTCACCGACGCAGGTGGCGGATTTTTTAAAGGGCTTATCTGAGGTGAGGTTATCCTCATACATGGCGTAGAGGATACGGCGGTGAACGGGCTTCAAGCCGTCCCGCACATCGGGCAAGGCTCTGCCCACGATGACGGACATGGC
>CAYQRI010000139.1:0-3761 GCA_964420085.1 uncultured Ruminiclostridium sp. | reverse complement strand
CGGAGAAGGAAAACCTCCTCTTTTCGACGGAGAATAACATAGGGGATGATTTGCTTCACCGTGTTATCATATTCTGCCGTTTCCCGTGCCATAAAGAAATGATGAGAGAGAATAAATTGTCGAATCGGTTCGATGTTTCCAGTGATGAGTGTTTCACCAGACAGAAGGGATTCCAAGGCGCTGCGGTCTACGACCAATACTTGTTCCATATGTGTTGCACCGACTTTCTATGTAGTAAGGGTTGTTATTCGAGATTCAGATAGGGAAGGATGTCGAAGGTGCGTACCGGTTCATCCTTTCGTAGGTAGAGGGGGTGATGCGGGTGTCCCTTCTTAGAGCATTTGCCTGCACAAAGCCACTTGGCACCGTATTCGTTGCCGATGCGCACCATCTCTCGCACGCAGTCCTTTAAATAGGGGCGCTTTTCAATGATCGTGCCCCATGCCGCCCAGATAGCGGGTGTATAGCTCGATCCGACCTGCTCCAAAACGTAGCGAAATGCTTTCATGTTTTCTTCGTGCAGGGATGTGTTGCAGCGCTTGTCCATGTCCTCCGGTCGTGTTGCTCGTTGTGCGTAGACATTAAACATCAGAAAGCTGTCGTAACCATTTCCGCTGGCAATTCTGGATACAGATTTTAGGGTGTTATCCAGATGCCCCGGCTCTGCGGTGGAGGGATTGATGCCGATGCAGATGAGGGGATTTTCTCCTCGTGTGCCCAGAAGATATCGATATTCTGCATAGTGGTCGGGAATATAAAGCCACTGTGTGCGGTCATAGTCGGCTTGTGTTTGGATTTGTGCCTGCTCAAAGGTTAAAATGTTTAGCCTTTGAGTTTCGCAAAGGGGAACGTGCATAAAAAAACTCCATTCTGCTTTCGATGAATCCACAACGGGACACTTGCTTTTCTTCTCTTTTTTGACTATGATACAATAACACAGAAAAAACCGTCTGTCGAGAGGCGGTACTTTTTATTGTGAAAAAGAGAACAGAAAAGAGGTGCTTTTAAGTGACACAAACCAAGCCAGAAAAGAAAAATTTAACCTTAACCGAAGGTGTCATCTGGAAACAGCTTTTGCTGTTCCTTCTTCCCATTGCTGCCGGAACACTGTTTCAGCAGCTTTACAGTACCGTTGACGCAGTGATTGTCGGGCGCTTTGTCGGCTCGGACGCCTTGGCAGCCGTTGGTGGGAGTGCGTCCATGATTATTCAGTTGATGGTTGGCCTTTTTACAGGGCTTGCCTCCGGTGCCACAGTGCTGATTTCCCACGGCTATGGGGCAGAGGATCGAGAAAAGCTGACCCGTGGTGTTCATACGGCGATAGCCTTCAGTATTTTGGCGGGTGCAGTCTTAACTGTTTTAGGATTGCTGTTTGCTCCCGATGCCCTTCGGCTGACAAAAAACCCGGCGTCAATCATGGGAGATGCCACCGTGTATCTCCGCCTTTATTTTTTGGGGACAATCCCCATGCTACTGTTTAATATGGGCTCAGGAATTCTGCGTGCGGTGGGTGACTCCCGCCGTCCTCTCTATTATTTAATTGTATGCTGTGTGTTGAACATTGTTTTGGATCTGCTCTTTGTTGGGGCAGGGCGTATGGGCGTGGCGGGAGCTGCCGTGGCAACTTCGCTTTCCAATGTGATCAGCGCCGTTTTAGTGCTGCATCGGCTGACCAAGACCAAGGATGCCAGCCGCTTACGGCTCCGTAGCGTTCGCCTTCATAAGCAGACGCTGTTGCATATTCTTGCCATCGGCGTGCCTGCCGCTATTGAGAGTGCGATGTACTCTCTTTCCAACCTCCTTGTGCAGGTACCCATCAACAATCTGGGGACAGATGCCGTAGCCGCTTGGTCTGCTACCAGTCGAGTGGATGGTATTTATTGGTCGTTGATTATCTCCTTTGGCGTAGCAATTATGGCGTTTGTGGGGCAGAACTACGGAGCGGGAAAATATGACCGCATGAGGGAAAGTGTGCGGGTTTGTCTCAAAATTGCCATGCTGATGACGATTGTCCTCAGTGTCCTTTTGCTGCTGTTTGCACGGTATTGCTTCTTGCTCTTTACAGACAATCCGCAGGTTATTCACTACGCAACACAGGTGGTGAGCTACTTTGTGCCGTTTTATTTCATTTGGACCTTCATTGAGGTCATTGCAAACGCCCTGCGTGGTGCGGGAGATGCGCTGGTGCCCATGCTGATCAGCGTGGGTGGCATTTGTGGGCTGCGCATTTTGTGGATTTTGTTTGTCGTACCGCATTGGAGCAACCTGCTGGGCATTTCAATTTGCTACCCCGTTTCTTGGTTTATCACAGCAGTGATTTTGATTATTTATTATAAGAAGGGGAAGTGGCTGAAACGAAGCGCCTGAGCCGTCTCGCCGCTGGCTAAGACACGAAGCGGAGGAAGAGGTGTAAGAAAGTCCCGAAGGGGCTTTGTTACGCCTCTTGCGCAGTCGTAGTGGCTTAGAGCAGCGAGCAGCGAGACGAGCGAAGCGTGACAAAACGAAGCGCCTGAGCCGTCTCGCCGCTGGCTAAGACACGAAGCGGAGGAAGAGGTGTAAGAAAGTCCCGAAGGGGCTTTGTTACGCCTCTTGCGCAGTCGTAGTGGCTTAGAGCAGCGAGCAGCGAGACGAGCGAGGCGTGACAGAGCGAAGCGCCTGAGCCGTGGCGAGTAGCAGGCTAAGACACGCGCCTGCTCGCTTTTGGGTCTCGTCGGAATAACTCGTGCAGCCCGATATACAGCAAAAATACGCCGTAGAGCTTTCGTAAGAGTCCTGTCTCCAGTCCGTTGGAAATCCAAGCGGATAAACCGGCAGTGACCAGTCCTGCTATGACCGCAGGGAGAATGACCTCCCACTTGAGTAGACCGTTTTTATGGTGGCTGGGAAGCGCCGCAAGAGCCGCAGGGAGAAAGTAGAGTAGATTGATGCCCTGTGCCGTCTGCTGCGCTACAGAGGCGAAGGCGGTCAAGTAAATGAGCAGCAAGGAGCCGCCGCCGACACCAAAGGCGGAAAGAACCCCTGTGGCGGTGCCAATCAAAAGCGGAAGAATCCAGCTCATGGGCAAAGTGCCCGCCATGCACCGTATAAAATGAAAAGAGCAAAGCCACGCTTCAGCCAAAGCGTCGGAACCTTCTGGAAGAGCTTTCCGCCCAGAAGCCCGCCCAATAAACCACCGACAAGGTATGGGGACGCAGCTTTGATATCTAAGTTCCCCTGTGCATAGTAAATGCCCGCAGACAGCACACATAAGGGTAGAATGATAGCAACCGAGCTGGCAAGCGCCTTGCGCCTGTCTAAGCCACACTGTGAAATCAGCAGCGGAACCAGTACCATGCCGCCACCTCCGCCGAAAAAGCCGTTCACAATCCCCGCAGCGCCTCCTGCCAGTCCGGGTGCCAGCCACTTTTTTTGCAATCCCTTCAAATGAATCCCTCCCTCACACAAAAACCCCTCTCTCGATACCCTTAGTTTGTCGAGAGAGGGGGTGTTTTATGCGGGGCTATGGAAAACATCCGTAAATTATACGGTGTCGCTTTCGGTGTGTATCAGCGCCTGAATGACGGCACCTGCCAGCAGGAAGCCTGCCACCGGTGGCACCCAAGGTGCGCTCGCAGGAACCGAACGCCGTCCGGGAGGAGGGAGTTCCATTTGCTCACTCTTGACGGGCAGCTCGGGAGAAAATACGACCTTGTGATGCAAAATGCCACGCACCTTCAGTTCCTTGCGGATAATACGGGCTAAGGGACAGCCTTCCGTTTTGG
>CAYQRI010000138.1:0-3818 GCA_964420085.1 uncultured Ruminiclostridium sp. | reverse complement strand
AAGCGGACAACCCCCGCCCGGGTAGGGCGAAACCCTCAGGCGACCGAAGGTCGCCTTCGTCCCCCGCCGTGGCGGGGCAAACCCCCGTTCTCCCGCAGGGGGAAGTACCACTTCATACCGGGAACATAGGTCAATTCACCCCCAAAGGTACGAACCCGAATTAAAAGCGGGCTTCGCCCGCCAGCCACTGTTTTTGATTATACCACACTCTTTCCGAAACGCAATAACTTCAAGTCGTTAGCACTCAACAGTATAGAGTGCTAACATTTACAATACAGACATATTTAGTTCTCAAAATGTTCATAGAATAGTAGTAGGATACAGGCTGTAAAGAAACAGAACCGCAGATTCTCCCAAATAAATCAAGCACTCTATTTCAAAGACTGCAAAAAAACTTGTATCACAGGGAACGACCGCTTTCCCGCCGTCGTCCCGTTTATTGAAAGGAGCTGACCGACTATGCCAGCAGAACAATTCACCCAAAAATCAGCCGAAGCCATCAAAAACGCACAGAGCGTGGCACAGGAATACGGCAACCCACAAATTGAACAGCTTCATCTATTATATGCCCTGCTCCAAGATGCACAGGGCTTACTCCCCCAGCTGCTAGGCGGCATGGGCGTGACCCTCCCCTCCTTCCAAGCCGCCGTGCAGGATACCCTGTCACGGCAGCCCCGAGTCTCCTCCTCCGGCGGGCACGAAATGGGCAAGGTTTACATCTCAGCCGATGCGGAAAAGACCCTGCATCGTGCGGGGCAGGTCTCGTCTGAAATGCAGGACGACTATATTTCCGTGGAGCATCTGTTCCTCGCCCTGCTGGACACCGCCGACCGCACCCTAAAGCCTCTCTTTTCCGACTACCGCATCACCCGAGAGGGCGTATTGCAGGCATTGTCTACCGTGCGTGGCAACCAACGGGTGACCTCCGACACCCCCGAGGACACCTATAATGCGCTCAAGAAATACGGCACCGACTTGGTCGAACGTGCCCGCCAAAATAAGCTCGATCCCGTGATTGGGCGGGATGATGAAATCCGAACCGTCATTCGCATTCTGTCCCGCAAGTCGAAAAACAACCCCGTTCTCATCGGTGAGCCGGGCGTTGGCAAGACGGCCATTGCCGAGGGCTTGGCGCAGAGAATTGTGCGGGGAGATGTGCCAACCTCCTTGAAGGACAAGACCATTTTCGCCTTGGACATGGGTGCCCTGATTGCCGGGGCGAAGTATCGGGGCGAGTTTGAGGAACGCTTAAAAGCGGTTTTAAACGAGGTCAAGAAATCCGAAGGCAGAATCCTGCTGTTCATCGACGAGCTGCACACGATTGTGGGTGCGGGCAAGACCGAGGGTGCGATGGATGCGGGCAACCTCTTAAAGCCGATGCTCGCCCGTGGCGAATTGCACTGCATCGGTGCCACTACCTTAAATGAATACCGTCAGTATATTGAAAAGGATGCCGCCTTGGAGCGGCGCTTCCAGCCTGTTCTGGTGGATGAGCCGACAGTAGAGGACACCATCGCCATTCTGCGTGGTTTAAAGGAGCGGTACGAGGTGTTCCACGGGGTCAAGATTCAGGACGGTGCCATCATTGCCGCCACCACCCTCTCCAACCGCTATATCACGGATCGTTTTCTGCCCGACAAGGCGATTGATTTGATCGACGAAGCGTGTGCGCTGATCCGCACGGAAATCGACTCCATGCCCACGGAATTGGACGTCATCAGCCGCAAGATCATTCAGCATGAAATCGAGGAAGCCGCCCTCAAGAAGGAAACGGACAGCATTTCTAAAGAGCACTTGGCAGAAATCCAGCGAGAGCTTTCTGATATGCGGGAGGAGTTCAAGGCAAAGAAAGCACAGTGGGACAACGAAAAGGGTGCGATTGAAAAGGTACAGCAGCTCCGCACAGAGCTGGACGCTGCGAACACGGCACTGGAGCACGCCCAGCGGGAGTATGATTTGAACAAAGCGGCGGAGCTTCAATACGGCAAAATCCCCGCCCTGCGTAAGGCACTGGAGGCCGAGGAGCAGCTTGCCCAGACGAGCAAGGCAAATTCCCTTTTGCGGGATAAGGTCACAGAGGAAGAAATTGCCCGCATCATCGAGCGTTGGACGGGAATCCCCGTACAGCGGCTGGTGGAGGGCGAGCGAGAAAAGCTCCTGCATTTGGAGGATATTCTCCACCAGCGTGTGATTGGACAGGAGGAAGCGGTGCGGTTGGTCTCCGAGGCGATTTTGCGGAGCCGTGCAGGCATCGCCGATCCCGACAAGCCGATTGGCTCCTTCCTGTTTTTGGGCCCCACGGGCGTGGGCAAAACAGAGCTTGCCAAGACCTTAGCGGAGGCGTTATTCGACAGCGAACGCAATTTGGTTCGGATTGATATGTCCGAGTATATGGAGAAGTTTTCCGTTTCTCGTCTGATTGGTGCCCCTCCCGGCTATGTGGGCTACGAGGAGGGCGGACAGCTCACCGAAGCGGTGCGCCGCAAGCCCTACTCTGTGGTCTTGTTTGACGAAGTGGAGAAGGCACATCCGGACGTATTCAACATTTTGCTTCAGGTCTTGGACGACGGACGCATCACGGACAGCCAAGGGCGCACGGTGGACTTCAAGAACACGATTTTGATTCTGACCTCCAACCTTGGCTCTCAGTATTTGCTGGACGGCATTCAGGAAAACGGCGAAATTTCCGACGAGGCAAAGCTGGAAGTGGATGCTCTTTTGAAGCGTTCCTTCCGTCCGGAATTCTTGAACCGACTGGATGAAATTGTCTGCTACAAGCCGCTCACAAAGTCCGACATCACCTCCATTGTCGATCTGCTCATGGACGGACTGAACAAGCGTCTGGCAGACAAAAAGCTCACGGTTGTCCTCACCCCTGCCGCCAAGCAGTTTGTAATTGACAACGGCTATGATCCGTTGTATGGTGCCCGTCCGCTGCGCCGCTTCTTACAGCACACGGTGGAGACCTTAGTGGGACGCAAGCTGATTGCCGACGAGGTCACCTCCGGCAGCACCCTGACGGTGGACTGTGTCGGCGACGACTTAACAGTTTTATAATTTCAAGTTTCCTAATTCAAAAACGACCGCAAGCCTGCATGGCTTGCGGTCGTTTTTATGGGTTGTTATATCATGTTAAGCCGTCGGTCAGACGGGATGAATCGCTGCAAATACCCAATCCTTGGCAGACCTCGCAGGAGCAGACCGCCCAAGAGGTAGCAGACCACGGCCTCCCCGATCCCGACCCAGAGGGCATTCACGGCAAAGACGCTGAAAAAGGCGGTGGTGAAGCCGACCTCATACCATGCAATCAGACCGCCGATGAAGACCATGTTCAACACAACGGGCGGCAGCGGTGCCAGCCACGGGCGTTTGGCTTTTTGGGTCAGCAAAGCGGCCACGAAGGTGGCGGCAGAGCCAATGAGCAAGTCCAAGACTCCATAGGGACTGAGCAGGTTTGCGAGGAAACAGCCGATCAAAAGACCGGGTGCTGTCCCGGGAAATAAAAAGGGCAGCACGGTGAGTGCCTCAGAGAACCGAAACTGCACGAAGCCAAAGGCTAGGTTCATCGACGAAGCCAAAAGGGTGAGTGCGGCATAGACGGCGGCGAGGATGCCATTGAGGGCGAGAAGCTGGGTTTTTGTGTGCATGATAAGAGACCTCCATTTTCGTATTTAGAGTATGGTGCACAAAAGCCATACAGCGACGGTTTTCCCGTCGGTTGGACCGGGTGTGGAAACCGGTCACTTTCACCATACCACACTTTCTCCCAAAATGAAACCCCAAATCATTGCATACAGCTGGTTGCCCACGAAAGCGGC
>CAYQRI010000137.1:0-3885 GCA_964420085.1 uncultured Ruminiclostridium sp. | reverse complement strand
TCTGCGACGACGCTGCCGCTCAATCTGCATCTCAAGGGTTACCGCCTCCGTTTCTGTTGATGGTTAATTTCTGCCAGTCCTCCAAGGGGCAATAGTTCCAGCTTGCATAGCGTGTGTCGCCGCCCGGGACATCCGGCAGGTCTTCATGTTGCAAAATGTCATTGACGCTATAGGCACCAATGTTCCGCATTTTTTCATACCAGTTCGACCGACTGGTAAAGTCGCCCCGCAGCTCGACCATCATGTTGATGTGCAGTTCCAGCCCCTGCCGCCGCTGTGAAGGCAGCAGCAGCTTATAGGTCTGCTCCTGCTCATACTGCGTGATAATGGGGTGCAGCGTACCGGTGACATATTCAATGGCGTTCTGCTCGTTGGAGCTGTAGCTCTGCTTCCCGGCGTTGACCTTGTAGGCAGGCACCCCGAAGAAATTGCAAATATCCAAGACGGTCACGTCATGATTTTCCACGAATTTAGCATCCGCCATCGTGGCAGATATGGGGGTATATTTCAATCCGTGGTCTAAGATGGCCAGCCGATAGGCATTGCTTGGTCCTGCATGGACACGCTCCCACTCACGGCGCAGGGCATCCTTGTATAAGACGTCCGTCTTTTTGCCGTTTTTGTCTTTGACGTAGCCACCGAGGTCGGTTTCTGTCTGCAGCACACCGGCAGGTTGACCGCCTGACTGGTAATAAGCGTGCTGGTACTGCTGCGCCGACAAGCCCGCCCCGATGACCTCCGACGCTCGCTGCAAAACGGAGACACTGTTCAGCCCATCGACCGAGTAGCCCTTATAATGCAGCACATCCTCCGACGGCAGGCGCATCTGCGCCCCCGTGTCTGGATGGGTCACGTCATACCAGATTTTACCCTTGGTATCCCGCCAATGGTGACACAAGCGGGCAGGCAGGGGGATCAGCTCGATTGGTTCCATGGTAATTGGGTTGCGGATGATCCAGTCATAGGCTCTGCCCTGCGTCAGGCGGTTTAATTCCAGCATTTTCTTACGGATAAATGGAGTCATTGCCTCATTGGGTCGCAGGTTGAGCAGTTGCAGGATGGGTGGGAAGAGACGCTGTCTGGTGTCTGAAACCATGCAATAGGCGGGCATCTTGCCCACCGAATCAGACAACACTTCCAAGCAGCGATTGACCACAGCCAGCTTTGTGGCGGATGTGTCCTGCACCCCAGAGGTCATAGGGGATACGCCAACGCTTTCCATTGTGACGGCATTTTGCACCGTACCGGTGGAGAGCAAGCGGTCTAAAATCATGCGTCCTCACCTGCCTTTGCTGAAAATCGTGCTAGCAGACAGCCGGAGAGAACCAGCTCCACGCCGGCCACGCAGACGGCAAGCGGGGTATGCCCTGCCATAGCGATGCCGATGACAATGGTTGCCATACCGGCGACAAAGAGCAAATCAGAGAGGGTGCTCACGATAAACTTCCGCCGTTTCTTCATGTGAATCCTTTCTCTGTGCCCGATTCGGGCACAAGCTACAGGGAGAACGCCCCCTGTCCGATGGCATTGGCAAGAGAATTGCTGTCCCGATGGACAAGCGCTCTGGCCAGTGCGTTCATGGCAGCGGCTACGGGATCGATGCGTTCGCTGTCATCCTTGTGTTTCTTGGAGAGCTTGATGTCCCCGTAGTTGTTTTGAATTTCTATTGCATTGGCAAGGCACCAAAGCGTGAGCGGAGATTCCTCCAAGACAATCTGCCCCGTCAGGAGCAGTTCACGAAAGCTCTTGACGGCAAGGTTCTGCCCGGCGCAGGTCTGTGAAATTTCCACGCAAAACGCATCGTTGTTGCGTTCCTCACACATACGGATGGCAAGGTCAGTGGCGTTGTGTCCGTCATAGTCCACTTCGGTTACCGCCCAGTCATGTTCCCGCTCGCCGCCACAAATCCAGTTGTACACATAGCTGTTGTCTGTGACAGCACCGGGGGTCAACGTGCAGTAGCCGCCCTTCGCCCAGTCGATGTATGGCACACGGTCGGACTGCTCGTGCCGCCCTGCCCCTTCCTCTGGCATAAAGCCGTGGGCTTTGATGGCAACCCGTCCGTCATCGAGAAGGAATACCGATGCCACGCCGGAAAGGTCAATTCGTTTGCCTAGGTCGAAGCCGCAGAAGCAGGGCTGTCCATCGGTCAGAGCGGCAAAGTCTGCACGGCTTATCATGGCTTCTTGGGCGAGCCGCATCAGGTTTTCGTCCAGGTAGCGGTTCACGCTGCCGGTCTGCCACTGACACATACGCCTGGTCAAAAACTGCCGTATTTTATACGGGTCATTGGATGCATAAGCGGCGTTATATTCGGTCTCAATTTGTTCCAGCAGATAGTTGGAATAGTCGTTCGGATACCGCAAGCACGGGTTTGCCATGCACCAGAGAGCCTGATCGTGCGGGTTTGCCCCGTCGGGCAGCTCTCGAATCATGACAAAGTAGGTCTCGTCCGTGACCGTCGGGTCAGCGAGCACTCGCTTGGCGTAGGTTTCTTCGGTGTAGCAGGGCTTGCTGTTTGCGTTGTCGCCGGCAGTGGTAATCACGTCCAACAGCGACTGCGGACGTTTGCCGAAGGAGTTCAGTCCGATGTCATAGATATCAGAGTTCGGATGGGCGTGGTATTCGTCCACGACAAAATAGGTTGGTGCGCCGGAGTCCTTGTTTTTGGTATCCTTGGACAGCGCCCGCATATACCCCCCACGGATGCGGTGGGTCACAGGGTTAGAGCGTGGGACTATCAGCCGCTTGGCGATATTGGGGCTGGCGGCTGCAATTTTCTTCGCATCCCCAAAGACACGCATCGCCTGAGATCGGTCAACGGCGGCACATTCGATTTCCGGCTCCATCTCCCATTTAGCAAGCTCTGGATGGTATGGCGGATACATGGCATCCGCACACATATGGTATAGGGCTTGCCCGGACTTTTCGGTGGACTTAAAGTTACCTCTCGCCCGCTTGTTGTAGGTACGCTTAAACCGCCGTGTCCCCGTGTCCTTATGCACCCACCCATAGGTGCAGCCGAGGTCAAAGACCTGCCAAGGCTGCAAGGCAATGGGTTCTTTTTGTTCCACACCACGGACTTGGACGCACTGCGAAAACCAAGCAACGATGCGGTCAGCCCGTGTGGTATCAAAGACATACGGGAAGTCTTTCTTCCCCTGCCGCTTCAAATCATCCAGATGCCGCTGGCACGCCATGATTTCGTATGGGCAGCACATAGGCTTGAGCTTGCCTCGTACAACCTGCTTTGCATAGACACTCACGGGATGATGCAGCCCCGTCTGACGGCGAACCTTTTTAGTCGTTGCCAAACAGCTCATCCTCCTGACGAGAGAATCCTGTAGAAGCTACAGGACTACAGCGCCCTGGAAGATGCGGGCTAATATCCGCCCATCCGAATCTGCACTGTCGAAAAAATCGATCCTGCATCCGAGACCAAACGCCAGCCTCCGAAGAATCCCCTGCATTGATAGCAGCCGTCAGCCTACTGGTTGCACGCAAGTAATTTTGTTCTGCGATTAAATATCGAGCCAAATTATCGCTATCAAGCGGCGTTATGGTATCGCACCAAAGAGCCGCAATCCTGCTAAATTGTTCTGTCAATGACATGGGCAGATACTTTGGTGGTGCCAACGTATTGACAGGCTCTTTCGGTTCAGTCATCACGCATCAGCACCGCCTTTTCTCCGCTAAAGCTCTCCCACCGCTTCACAATGACATCAACATAACGTGGGTCGCTCTCCATCAAGAATGCCGTCCGTCCCAACTGCTCGCAGGCAATCAGCGTGGTACCGCTACCGGCAAACGGGTCAAAAACATTGGCATCTGGTAGGGTTGAGTTTGCTATTTGATAGGCAAACAATCGCACGGGCTTCATCGTTG
>CAYQRI010000136.1:0-3893 GCA_964420085.1 uncultured Ruminiclostridium sp. | reverse complement strand
AGAAGAATGGAGGAACAAACTATGGCTGTTATTACGAAAGATACCATCGTGGGTGATATCCTCGATATCGCACCCGAAACCGCACCCGCTTTCATGGAAATCGGAATGCACTGCCTGGGCTGCCCCGCTTCCCGTAATGAGACCGTGGAGCAGGCCTGTCTGGTTCATGACGAATCCGTGGATGACCTCGTGAAAAAGCTCAATGCTTTGATCGAAACAAATAAGAAATAAGCAAAGCGGATTGCTAAAACGGCAGAAGGAGGGGGCGGAAAACGTCCCCTCCTTTCTGCGTGGGGAAAATCCCCAGAGAGGAGTTTCCATGCAGGATTTGGAATTATCCCCCCGTTTGGCGCAGATCGCCGAACAGATTCCCGTCGGTGCCCGCCTGGTGGATGTCGGCACAGACCATGCCTACCTGCCCGTTTCCCTCCTGCGCCGTGGAACCATTGCTGAGGCGATGGCAACGGATATCAACGCAGGGCCTTTGGAGCGTGGCAGAGAGACCGCCAGAGCCTACGGTGTGGAGGGGCAGATCCGTTTTTACCGTGCCGATGGTCTGGACGGCGTTCCGCCCGAAGCAGTGGATACCGTCGTCATTGCCGGAATGGGCGGGGAGCTGATTTCCCATATTTTAGAAAAAGCACCATGGACAAAGGATTGTCGATTACTGCTTCAGCCCATGAGCAGTCAGCCAGAATTGCGACAGTGGCTTATCCAAAATGGCTATGCCGTTTTGGAGGAGGCTGTCGTGCGAGAGGGCAGAAAGCTCTATGTGGTTCTCACGGTGGAAGCCGGTGAGACAGAACCCTATTCTCTGGCCGAGCTTTGGGTTGGTCGCCAGCAGAATACCCCCCATCGGCTTGCCTATGTGGAGGACGTCCTGCGCCGCCGCAAGCGTGCGTTTGAGGGAATGCAGCAGGGGGATCAGGTATCGGAGGCAGAGCTTGCCCAAGAACAGACGCTGTGCAGGCAGCTGGAAACCATGCGAGAGGAGCTTGTAACATGGCAACGGTGAAAGAAATTTATACCCTTTTGGATCAAAAAGCCCCCTTCTCTTGGCAGATGGGCTTTGATAACGCCGGCTTTTTAGTCGGGCACGCTGACCAAGAGGTCACCCGTGTTTTGGTGGCGCTGGATATTACCCCCTCGGTGATTGCAGAAGCACGGGACGCAGGCTGTGAACTGATTCTCGCTCACCATCCCGTCATTTTTGGCAGCATTGGACAGGTGACTGATGAGAGCAGCACGGGAGAAAAGCTCCTGCTGCTCATTGAGCACGGAATCGCAGCCATTTGTGCCCATACCAATTTGGATGCGGCGGAGGGCGGCGTCAATTCTGCCTTGGCGGAGCGAGTCGGCTTAGAAGATCTCCAGCTCTTGGAGGTGGAGGGGACCGACCAGCTTGGCAAGTCCTATGGCATCGGTCGAGTTGGTCGGTATCGGGACGGAGAATGTACCCTACATACCTTCGCTCAGCAGGTGAAGCTTGCCTTGAATACACAGAGCCTTCGATATATGGATGCAGGGAAGCCAGTCTGTCGGGTGGCAGTCGGCGGCGGTGCCTGCGGCAGTATGCTTCCGCAGGTGAAGGCAATGGGCTGTGATACCTTTGTCACCGCCGATCTCAAGCATGACCTCTATCTGGAAGCAAAGTACTTGGGCATCAATCTCATCGACGCCGGACATTATACCACCGAGGTGGTGGTCTGTCCTGTGCTGGCAGATTGGGTACAGGAAGCCTTCCCAGAAATTTCTGTGCAGATTTCTGCCGCCCAAGGCGAGGTTTTTGAATATTTGTGAGCTTCGATACTTGTCAAGAGATGGGGTCTTGTGCTAAACTTACAGTGTTAAAGACTATGTGGGACAATGCTTGTTGCCCCACATTAAAATATTTTCAAAGTGAGGAATACATTCTATGTCGGGACATTCCAAGTGGCATAATATTCAAAAGACAAAGGGCGCAGCCGATGCCAAGCGTAGTGCGGCCTTTACGAAGGTGGCAAAGGAAATCATTGTTGCAGTGAAAACCGGCGGCTCCGGTGACCCCAACAATAACGCCCGCTTGGCTACCGTGATTGCCAAGGCCAAGGCGGTCAATATGCCCAATGATAATATCAAGCGTACCATCGAAAAGGCACTGGGCGCCAATAACGCAGATAACTACGAAAGTGTCGTTTATGAGGGCTACGGTCCCTGCGGCGTGGCCGTGATCGTGGAAGCGCTGACCGATAACCGTCAGCGTACCGCCCCCGAGGTTCGCCATTTCTTCGATAAATACGGCGGTAATTTGGGTGCAACCGGCTGCGTTTCTTGGTCCTTCGACCGTAAGGGCGTGATCCTGATCGACAACGAGGACGGTGACTTGGATGAGGATGCCGTCATGCTGGACGCACTCGACAGCGGCGCTTCTGACTTTGAGCCAGACGAGGGCGGTTTCACCGTCTACACAGAGCCGGACGACTGCGGTGCCGTTGCTGCTGCCTTGGAAGCGAAGGGTTACGTTTTTGCCTCTGCACAGGTCGAGATGGTACCCCAAACCTATGTGAAGCTGGAAAGCGATGCTGACCTGAAGAACATGGAAAAGCTTATCGATCATCTGGAAGACAATGACGACGTGCAGAATGTGTACCATAACTGGGATCAGGAGTAAGAAAACCTTATAGTTCAAGGCTTTTTTGCCTTTCTTCAAACCCTTGTAACCACTGGATTTTCAATGAAATCTCTTGAATGATGACAGATATCAAAACACTTATATTTGAACGTCAAATGTACGAGTGGTATGTCATGATTCAGAGAATTGACCACCTTTTCTTGCTGTATTGTCAGTGAGAAAGGGTGGTTTTTGTATGCTGGCTCTTGACGTACTGAAAGAGTTTAAGATGGAGTGTGAACTGAGGAAGTTATCCAAACGGACAATCAAAGGGTATTATAATAATACGGCATTGTTCCTAGCCTATGTAGAGAAAAAATATCAGATAACGGAGATAGAAGAAATTACCCATGTGCATATTAAAGATTATATGCGGTATCTGATTACAAAGAAATTATCGGAATCCTATGCCAATGGTATTCTTAAATGTCTCAGGGCTTATTATGGATACTGCGTTCAAGAGGAATATATCAAGGAAAACATATGTAAGCGTGTTTCGTGGCAAAAAGAAGGTAAGGTTATTATCAGTGCATTTTCAGATGATGAAGTTAAGGCTATGCTGAGTGCCTTTGATTTTTCATCTTACCTACAAGCAAGGAATAAAACCATTCTAGCAGTTGCATTTGATACTGGGGCAAGAAACAGTGAAATTTGTGACATTCAAGAGGATGATATATCAGATGATATGATTTTGATTCATGGAAAAGGGAACAAACAACGCAGAGTGGCAATCAGTCCATATGTGAGAAAATGCATGATTAAATACGAACGGTTGAAAGGACATTATTTCTATGATAAGGATTTAAGGGTTCCAAGCTACTTCTTGTCACGCACAGGCAGACCCCTAACAAAGGAGGCATTAGAACACATATTCAATCAAGCCAATGAGACAGCCCATGTAAGGGATACAATCAGGTGTAGTCCACATACTGCTCGACATTATTTTGCACAGGCACAATTACGCAATGGCTTAGACGTATATAGCCTATCACGCTTGTTGGGTCATGAAAATATCAATATCACCAAAAGATATTTGCAATCGCTACAAGATGATAAAATTATTGAAATGTCAGTTAGGACAAGTCCGTTGATGAATTTGAAATAGGGATTGTTTTTGTTATATGGAGAGTGTACCCATTCGGAACTAAAAATCAACCCTCAGAGAGAGAAGCAACTACTAACGCTCGATACATAATCAGAATAGAAAGTGAAAATGTAATATACCCTATTTAAAAAAAGAGAT
>CAYQRI010000135.1:0-4051 GCA_964420085.1 uncultured Ruminiclostridium sp. | reverse complement strand
CAACCGGACAATACTCGCCACTGAGTTTAGGCAATCCATTTCCATGAATTCTTAAATTATGAGATACACATAAACCCTGTGCCCGAATCGGGCACAGGGCATATAGAGATTAAGGGGCGATATTTTATGCCACTAGAATTTACACTGGATTTTTTCGACACGGCAGAGCTTACACACCGTGAATCCAAACCCAAGCGGACAAGGCCCAATAAAGGGAAAAGCCTTTTGTCCTTCCCGCGTGACTATGTGGTCATCGATTTAGAAACCACGGGGCTGAGTCCGATGTATGATGAAATCATCGAATGTTCTGCCATTCGGGTGGTTGGCGGTGCCATTGTGGATACCTTCTCCGCACTGGTAAAGCCCACAGGCAGAATCGAGCCGCACATAGTGGAGCTGACAGGCATCACCAACGAGATGGTATCCACCGCCGACGGCATCGCCACCGTTCTCCCACGGTATCTGGACTTCATTGGACGCTCCATTGTTGTCGCCCATAACGCAAACTTCGATGTGAACTTTCTTTATGATGCGGCGGAACGTCTGAATTGCACCTTTCATAACAGCTTTGTAGACACCATGCGTCTGAGTAAAGCTCTCTGCACAGAGCTGCCCAATCATAAGCTTGCTACACTCTCTGCCTTCTTGCAGGTAGAGAATACACAGGCACATCGAGCACTGTCTGATTGCTATTGCACCAATACCTGTTACATCAAAATGGGGCAAATGGAGCAAGCTCTCTCGGCAGATGACTGTTCGGTTGCCCCCACACAAAAGTCTGGTCACACTCGCCAGCCAGCATATAAAACAGTCGCACCCAAAAGCGTTATCCCGTGTACGAACTGCTTTGACGAAAGCCACCCATTTTATAACAAATCCATTGTATTCACAGGGGAGCTTTCCATTGAGCGGAAGGAAGCCATGCAGCTGGTTGTTGATGCGGGGGCGGTCGTTAGGTCTGGGGTGTCCAGCAAGACGGATTATCTTGTTGTTGGGAAACAAGACGATGCCCTTGTCGGAGATGACCACATGAGCGGCAAGGAAGAAAAAGCCTATGAGCTGTTAAGGCTTGGCAAGGCACACGTTCAGATTCTCACCGAAAGAGAATTTTTCTCCATGCTTCATCCAGAGGTGGCATTCGTATGAAAGAAGAATTAAATATTTACGAGTATTTCAAGCCCTTACTGCGGGAAGCTTCCGCCGCCGCTCACATAGACGACCATCGCTTTGAGGCACGGGAGCTGCAAGGCTATACCTCTGTTTACTTTGGTTCGCTGCTGCTCTTTCGGATTCGCTACCGTGGCAAGAAAAATTACATTTCCTTTCCGAAGGAGCTGAAGGACAGCATCCCGGCAGAGCTTGCACCATACACGATCAAATCAGAAGAATCAATTCGGGTTCCCGTGTCGCTGGACGACTTGGACAAGTTCCGCCCACTCATTGCGCCTCTGTTCGAATTTCTGCTTCAAAACATCCCCAAGGGCTTTGATTGTTGCGGCTATTACGAACAGTGCAGCGATGCCGGACAGTGTATATTGACCGATCAGACCTACGCCATGCAGTGCGGCTACAAGCGGATACTAGGGGATGGCAAGGTGTATTTCGGGAAGAATCGGAACGTATAAGGGTCAAACTTTAATTCATTTGAATTATTTTATTTTAAAATATAATAAATTTATCCGATTGTTTTTGCGTGCTAAGGAACATAAAATACCTGTGTAACCTAGTTACACGCTAATATGCCCTTGGTATTAAGCCTCCTCGTATAGGGGAAGAGCCGAATCCAAGGGCTTTTATTATGGATAGAAAGAGAGCATTTTCATGAAGCGAACTGCAATTCTCGTGGATGGCGGATTTTATCGTCGTCGGGCACAGATCCTTTTTGGTGACACGGATGCACTGTCTCGTGCAAATGAATTATTTCAATACGCTTTAAAGCACATCTCTGCAGAAAGCGCCGAGCTTTATCGAATCTTTTACTACGATTGTCCGCCTATCTCAAAAAAACTCTATCATCCACTCCTAAAAAAACAGATTGACTTCGGGAAAAGTGAGCTTTTTATTTGGATGACAGCATTCCTCAACGCTCTAAAATCAAAGCGCAAGCTCGCACTCAGGCTGGGCGTGCTGGCAGATGAGCAGGCGCATTTCTCTATTCGATATGATTCAATCAAAAAATTATGCAATGGGACGAAAACCATCGACCAACTAACAGAAGCTGATTTTCAACTGGATTTAGAGCAAAAAGGCGTTGATATGAAAATAGGGCTTGATATTGCCTCCATGGCCTACAAGAAACAAGTCGATCAAATCATTCTTATTTCTGGAGACAGCGATTTTGTCCCCGCTGCAAAGCTCGCACGCAGAGAAGGCATCGACTTCATTTTGGATCCCATGTGGAATCCCATTAAAGATACCCTAAATGAACATATAGATGGGTTAAAGACCTTTTGCCCCAATCCATCCAATCCTACATAAGTTTCCTTTTCCTGTGCCCGAATCGGGCACCAGCTCAAACCCCCAATCCACACGGAAAGGAGGCGCTACCAATGGACGCTGCACTTTATTTGCGCAAAAGCAGAATGGAAGATGGCATGGAGACTGAGGAGGTGCTGGCAAAGCATCGCAAGGCACTCCATGACTTTGCGACAAAAAACAACATCCACATCATAGAGACCTATTACGAGGTTGTCAGCGGCGAGAGCCTGTACGCCCGTCCGGAAATGCTTCGCCTCCTGCGGGATGTGGAGGAAGGGCGCTACGATGCCGTCCTGTGCATGGATTTAGACCGTCTGTCCCGTGGCAGAATGCGTGATCAGGGAACGATTTTGGACACCCTGCGGGATAGCGACACCTATATCATCACCCCGGACAAGACCTATAACTTGGCGGACGAGCTTGACGACGAAATTGCCGAGTTTAAGACCTTTATGTCACGGCGGGAATATAAGATCATCAACAAGCGTCTGCGGCGTGGGCTAAAGCAATCCATCGAAGCAGGCTGCTATGTTGCCAATGCCCCATATGGCTACCACAAAATCACGGTGGACAAAAAGCCGACGCTTGAAATCTACGAGCCGGAAGCTAAATTTGTGCGCATGATGTATGCCATGTATGAAAGCGGGCATGGCTGCAGCTCGATTGCCACGCAGGTGAACACGCTGGGGGCAGTGCCGCACCGCTCCGGCTCCTTCAGCCGCAACTCCGTTGCGCAGATTCTGCGTAACCCGACCTACATGGGCAAGGTTGTGTGGAACCAAAAAAGCCACATCAAAAAGGGAAGCCGTGGCAACGAAAAGCACATTGTTATTTATAACAAGCGGGAGAAATGGACGATCACTGACGGCTTACATCCTGCGATCATTGACAAGGCACAGTACGATAAAGTGCAGGAAATTATGGCGGGTCGGTATGTCCCCTCAAAAAAAGATGGGACAGTGAAAACGTCCTTGGCCGGTGTCGTCCGTTGTGCGAACTGCGGACGGAATATGCAGCGGATGCCGATGAAGAAGGTAGATTACCTGCTTTGTGTAAAGCCTGGCTGCTGTGCCGGGGCAAAGTATGCTTTGGTGGAAGCGCAGCTGCTGCGTCACTTAAAGGAAATTTTAACGGCGCTGACATCGGCGCAGTCAGCGGCACCGGTGCTGCAGCACAAAGAAGACTGGACAGATATGCTAAAAACAGTACGCCGAGAGATTACCACCGTCCAAGGGCAGAAAGCACGGCTCTATGAGCTTCTGGAGCTGGGCGAGTATGATTTACCGACCTTCCGTGAACGGATGCCCGTGGTGAAAGAAAAGCTGGCAGCGCTCGAGGACAAGGAAGCGGAGCTGATGGCCGCCCTGGCGGCGCCTGATGCAGACCCGAAAGCACAGGCTAGAAAAATAGCTGCCGTTTTAGATGCCTATGCCGATGCTGACATCCCCCAGCGCAACGCCCTGCTGCATTCGGTCATCGACTATGTGATATACACCAAGGACAAAAAGACAAAGCCCGCCGATTTCACCCTAGACGTATTTTTAAAGCCCTGCTGACCAAGCCAGCAGGGCTT
>CAYQRI010000134.1:0-4074 GCA_964420085.1 uncultured Ruminiclostridium sp. | reverse complement strand
TTACACAATAAGGAGAGGTAGAGATACATGAAATTAGGAATCGTAGGGTTGCCGAATGTCGGCAAGAGTACCCTGTTTAACGCCATCACAAATGCAGGCGCCGAGTCGGCAAACTATCCCTTTTGCACCATTGACCCCAATGTGGGGATGGTGACCGTGCCCGATACTCGCTTGGAGCGCTTGGCAGAAATCTATCAGCCCAAAAAGACGACCCCCGCCGTCATCGAGTTTGTTGACATTGCAGGCTTGGTGAAGGGTGCCTCGAAGGGCGAAGGTCTGGGCAATAAGTTTTTGGCAAATATTCGGGAAACCGATGCCATCGTCCATGTGGTGCGCTGCTTTGACGATGAAAATATCATCCATGTGGAGGGCAGCTGTGACCCCGCCCGTGATATCGAAATCATTGATTTAGAGCTCGTCATGGCAGATATGGAAATGGTGGAGCGTCGCATCGACAAGGACACCAAGGCAGCCAAGGGCGACAAAAAATTCCTGCATTCCGCTGAGATTTTTCGGGGTCTGCTCGCTTGGCTCAATGATGGGAAATCAGCACGCAGCTACCCCTGTGACGATGAAGAACGGGAAATCCTGCAAACAGCAGACCTTCTCTCCCTCAAACCCGTGATTTTTGCCGCCAATATGGATGAGGACGGCTTCAAGCATCATGCTGGCAATCCCTATTATGAGGCAGTCGTGAAGGCCGCCGCCACCGAAAATGCACAGGTCATTCCCATTTGTGCCAACATCGAGGCAGATATTGCCGCCATGGAACCCGAAGATCGTGCGATGTTCTTGGAGGATCTGGGCGTAGAGGCCTCCGGCTTGGATCGCCTCATCGGGGCAAGCTATACGCTCTTGGGTCTTATTTCCTACCTCACCTGCGGCGAGGATGAATGCCGTGCGTGGACAATTACCCGTGGCACCAAGGCACCAAAGGCCGCCGGTAAAATCCATACGGACTTCGAACGTGGCTTTATTCGTGCTGAGGTCGTTTCCTTTGCCGATTTGGAAGCCTCTGACGGCTCCATGGCTCTCGCAAAGGAAAAGGGCTTGGTACGCTCGGAGGGCAAGGAGTATGTGATGCAGGACGGCGACGTGGTTCTGTTCCGATTCAATGTCTAAGACCGTTCTCATTACCGGCGCTTCCCGTGGAATCGGTGCGGAAACGGCTCGGCTCTTTGCCCAAAAAGGCTATGGCGTTGCGCTCAATTACTGCACCTCCAAGGAACGGGCAGAGTCCTTGGCGGCAGAGCTTTCCACGCTGGGCATACGTTCATCTGCGTATAGGGCGGATGTCTCCGACCGTGCACAGGTGCAGGCAATGACCGAACAGGTGCTTTCTGATTTCGGTCGGATCGACGTTTTGGTCTGCAATGCCGGCATCGCCCGTCAAGAGCTATTTTCCGATGTGACAGAGGCGGATTGGCGGCAGATGCTTGGCGTCAACTTAGATGGCGTCTTTTACGCCACACAGGCGGTGCTCCCCTCTATGCTCCACCATAAAAACGGACGGATCATTACGCTTTCCTCTATGTGGGGGCAGGTGGGAGCATCCTGTGAGGTCGCCTACTCCGCCGCCAAGGCGGGGGTGATCGGTCTGACCCGTGCCTTGGCAAAGGAATTGGGACCCTCCGGCATTACGGTCAACTGCGTCGCACCCGGTGTCATTGATACCGAAATGAACGGTGCCCTCCCAGAAGAAATCCGAAGAGAATTGGCAGAGGAAACCCCCTTGATGCGCTTGGGAACGGCACGGGATGTGGCAGCAGCCATTTTCTTTCTCGCAGACCAAGGCGGCAGCTTTTTTACCGGACAGGTCTTGTCACCGAATGGTGGCTTGGTGATTTGAGTAGAATCCATAGGAAAGCGGTTGGTAAATATTTGTTCCTGCAAATACTTACCTCTTGCACAATGCAGGGAAAAGGAATAGAATGGATAGAGAATCACAGGAGGTGATGCCTGAGTGGCAGATTATATCGCACATACCCTTTTCGGGAACAGAGTGATGGAAGCCCTCCCTAACGATCTGAGAAAACGCTGCACCTCCGATCCGGCAGCCTTCCAAATGGGACTATATGGACCGGACCCTCTGATTTTTTCCTTTCGTACCAAGAAAATTTCAGACTATCTGCATAAAAATTGGCGGGTAGGTACCCTGCCAACCTTAGAACAAGCCCTGCGAAACGGCAGCGCTGTGGCGTCCAGCTTTGCAGCGGGCTATGTCTTGCATCAGATACTTGATGACCTCGTGCATCCCCGCATCTATGCTTGGATGGAAGAAGGCTCCTCCCATTTTCGCTTGGAAATTGCCTTGGATATGCTGATCCTAAAAGAAAAAAATTGGGATCGCCCACCCAGACTCCAGACAGATGGGAAAACCCAAACCGCACAGGTCGGTGCCTCTCTCTTAGAAAAAGTGAGCCACCGCCAATACCTTTCCGGACTCTGGCGTATGGCTGCACTGACCGAATACTTCCGGTATGGCGGGATGAGCGGCTTCCATATGGTGAAGTCCGCAGAGCTTTCTCAGGCACAAGTGCTCCGACGAGAGATGGAGGACAATATCTTGCCTGCCGCCGATGAGCTTACAAAACGAATGGAACGATTTCTTCCATACTCTTAACACCCCGAACCCTTCGGCTGCTTAGTCAGAAAATCTTTGCGCTGGACTAAAATTCTGTCGCAATAGAAAATCTGACGTTGCAGCAGACGAAAAAATGGACTCGTCACAGATCATGCTCTGTAACGAGTCCGTTTTGTAGTTAAGCTTGGAATTCAGCCGGAATGGAGTGCTTGACGCAGCGGCGACCTTCCTTTGTCCAGATGTTGCCCAGACATTTGGTGCAGCCGATACAATCGGATTCTTCGCCCTGTTCCAAGTGGCGATAGAAGTCAGGCTGGCAGATGAAGGGGCGGGAGGCGGACACAAAGTCAATCCCTGCCTCCAGAATCTGGTCAATCTCGGTCATGCTACGAATGCCACCCACCAAAATCAAAGGCAGAGTCACGGCTGCACGGAGTTTAGCAGCACGCTCCAGATAGAAGGTGGGAACCTTCTTCTTGCCCAGACCAAGCCAGTTGTACCCGGAAAGCTCAATGGCATCGGCACCCAGTGCCTCGAACTGACGGCAGAAATAGACGGCATCCTCTGCATAGGCAGCGTCGGCTTCTCCGGCACAGTTGGTGTTCAGCTTCACCAAAACAGGGAAGTCCTTGCCCACTGCATCACGAATGGCACTCAGGCAGCGAGCAGGGAAGCGTAGGCGGTTTTCTGCACTGCCGCCGAATTCGTCGGTACGCAGATTGGTGTTGGGGTCCAAGAACTGGCTCAGGAGATAGCCGTGGGCACAGTGAAGCTGGACACCATCGAAGCCAAGTGCCTTGGCGGAAACGGCAGCATCGACAAAGTCAGCACAAATCTTATCCATATCCTCGGCGGTGATGGCCGTGGTGGTCATCTCGTTGGGTGCTTTCATATCGCCGGAGGGAGCCAAAAGCTTGCCGCCTGCGATGTGCTTTTCGGGCATGAAGACATTCATGCCGGCGTGCATGATCTGCAGGAACAGGTGGCCGCCGGCCTTGTGTACGGCGTCCAGCACCTCTTTTTGGCTGGCACGCTGCTGCTCTGTGGCGAAGCCGACCTGAATGCCGGTGGAGCGAGCCTCGGGGGAAATGTAGCTATAGGCGGTGATGATGGCGCCGACACCGCTTGCGGCGAGTTCGCCGTACAAAGCGACCTGCTCGGGCGCACAGGTGCCGTCACGCTTGCCAAAAGGGTCTTGGGTGGCGGAACGAATCAGACGGTTGGGGAGGGTCAAGCTGCCGATCTGACCGGCGGTAAAGAGTTTGGAAGCCATAAGAAGTCTCCTTCGAAGTGAAATATTTTCTGTTTTTTTCTAAAACCTTATTATATAGAAGGAACGGACAAATTACAAGAGGGATTGACAGGAGCCTTAAAAAGCAGGATGCATTTGTGATAGGGGAGAGCGAATTTTATTCATTTTATAAATCAAATAACTAGGGAGGAAAGACAGTGAAACAAAAAAGAACGCTTGGAACCCTTACGGTGACAAG
>CAYQRI010000133.1:0-4080 GCA_964420085.1 uncultured Ruminiclostridium sp. | reverse complement strand
CTGACTTTATGTTATCCGTAGCAGAAGTAGCTGGTGCTGGAGAACCATTTGCTGCTATAGTTCACGGTTTTCCAAACGCCCTTACCCTGCGTAAAGTTTGCCTGATAGACGACATTGCTGGGCATTCCGCTCATGCCCATCATGGCCTGCTTCACGGAGTTTTCACAGACAGCGTAGGTATAGGTGCCCTTTTGCGCATCCTGCTTTTGCAGGGCTTCCGCAGTCTGGGCGAGGGCATACTTTTTAGAATATTGACCAGGCTGAGTGATGACCCCCTTCACTGTGCTGGGGAAGCGGCTATCGGCCACACGATTCAAAGCGACCTGCGCCACATACTGCCGCAGCTGCTCTGTGGTATTGCCCGCCTCATAGTAAACGGTTGTGGTGAGAATGCGAATATCCTCATCGGAATACTTAGAAAGCTTTTGGTAGCCCTTAATCATATTTGCTGCTTCATTCCAAGTGTTCTTCGCCGCTTGGATGTATGCGTTACTTTCTGCGTAGCCCTGTGCACGAAGCACCCGTGCCGTTTTATGTGCCTCTGTCTGTATCGTACGCTGCTCCTGAATCTGAGCCATACATTCCGTGTAGTTGCTGCCGGCTGCAAATGCCATGGGCACCATGCTCGCTGTCAGTGCCATACAAAGCACCGTTGCCGTCAAAAATCTTCTCATCTTCTTCATACTTATTTACGCTCCATTTCTGCCGCTTCCGCATTTTATTTGGTCAAAATAAAATCTCCACAGCGGCTATGGAGATTTTTACGGCTGTGACACGAAAGCCTCTGCCACGCCGTTTGGGGAAGTCAACGCCCTTCCCGGGAGAACCCGTTTGTTACCTTTTTCCAGACATCCGCAAAGCGGTAACCAGTTCACAGTTTCTCTTTCTATTTTGCGTAGTGCACAAAACCTGTGTGTTCCGAATGTCTGCAAATGGCATTATACACGAAGCCCATCCACTTTTCAAATCACGGAGTCAAGGGACATTCTGTCGAACTTTGCGATTTTTTTGTATAGTCTCCACAGAAAACTGTTTCCGATTGTTTCTACTTGTTATCTATTTTGTATCCACACTGTTTAAATTTGTTTCCGTTTTGTTAATTTTTGGATATCTTTTGTAACAGCTCACAAACTTACTCTCTCCTACCTGTGCCAAAAGAAGAAAAAAAGGAAAACCCCTTGCATTGCAAGGGGTTTTCCTTTGGTCATTCTCACAAACCACACATAAAATTCTTTCAGTTGGGTCAGGCACGGAAGAGAGAAACGAAGCTCAGAGGCGAAATGCCCCATAAATCTGCCGTCTGGTCATACTCTTGACCGAGCCAAAAAACTCAGTCGGCAGGCTGCTGACAGGCTCGTCCGGGTTCATGGCATACTTCAAAATGCCCTGCTCGGCACACCAGTCCATCGCCCCGAAATAGCTGTGCTGCACGGTGCCAGTCTCCCGCATTTTCTCCACACGGCGGCCGATGGCCTCCTTGCGGGGGGCAAACAGCATCGCCAATTCGCCCCAGGTCATGATCTGCCCCAAGCGCAGGCGGTTGTCGGAATAGACAATCCCTCGCTCCTTTTGCAGGGCAGCCAGCTTTTCAAAATCCGGGTCATCCTTCCCCAGATCCAAGAAGGGGCTGCGCTCCATCAGCTGTTCTGCCGTCACCACACGATATCCATACTCTTTCAGCAGAGCAAGCTGCTTTTGCAATCCAAACGCCACGGGGGTGCGGCGTGCCATATTATAGCCATCCTTCTGGAAGATGATTTGTCCGCAGAGGGCATTCGGGTCTTCCTCCAGCTTCTGACGCATCGGCTCCACCATTGCCTCCACCTCGGCCTTTAGCATCTCCTCGGGAGAGCCACTTCCCATCGGAAGCCAGCCCGCACCGTCGAAGGATGCCGCCAAATAGAGATAGCGCATTTGGTCATAGACATCGTAGCTGGTAAAGCCGCCCGCCATTTTATCCACATAATGTGGTGGCCGCCCCATGGTCATCTCATAGCCATAGTGCTCCTTCAGGTGGTCGTGCAGGCGATTGAGATCCTCCAAGGCAGCGTCTATCCCAGAAAGATAGGTTCGTTTGCCATAGACAAAGGGCTTTTTGCCAAACAAAATATGACGATAGCCGTGGTTTGTCACCTGATGTCCCTCGTCTAATATCCGACGCATGAGCCGTTCGTTGTTCACAGCTCCGCCCCGCTCGTCTTGATTGATATCAGGGTAATGGTCAAACTTGACACCGCCCCAGTCGGCCTGTCCTGTTTTTCCCGCTTTGTCCGGATAATTCTCTCCCGTATCCCCGATCACGTCGAAGGTACCGAAGCCTTCATACTCCTGCAAGGTATCCAGTAAAATATCCGTCAGCGAACGACCGCTAAATTTATCCGGTGTGGAGGGTAAATCCATCGGACCATCGTCAAAGGTCATGGCTACCACACGTTCCCCTGTTTTGATTCGCTCAATTCGTCTGGTGTAGCTTATATGGTGTGTTTCCTGCGGAAGAAACTTTTTTAGTATCTTCTTACCCGTTTTTCCGGCTTTCACAATCAATGACATAGTCTTTTTCCTCCTTTAAAAAGGTTCCCCAAATCCTTCCCAACACATCGAAGGGCAAACAATGCCCATTTTGCGTACTGCACCGGCGAGGCCTTCTTGCTTCGCAGCTTGGTATATTGGCTGCGTGCCACCCATCGGGCGCCGCCCTCTTTGCCCTCTATGGTACGTTCTCCATTTTTCAGCGCCTCATACACGGCGGAGAGAGTCACCGCCGAAACCGTGAGGGTTACCACGCCGTTTCCGATTTCCTGCTTTAAGTGAGCATCGCTCCCCGCAAAAAATGTCAGACCGTGCCGCACGGCGAAGTCCCGTGCCATAGCGTTTGCCGACGGATTTTTGCGGTTTGCCCGCCCGTTCCAAACCTCAATTCCGTCCAAATACGGAACAAGAGGGAGAAGTCGTGTTTCCTCACGGCTATGTTGAAAGGGGTGTGCCAGCACAGCCAGCCCCCCCTGTGCGTGGATACGCTGCAAGGTCTCCTCCCATGTGGTATACGTCAGCGGCTCCTTCAGGAACAGACCCAATAGGTGTCCGTATTCTGTGGAAAACTCCACCCCGGGAATGACGAGAACGCCGTGACACGACGTATCGCCCGTATACACCACGTCGTGGTCACAGACCGCCACGACATCCAGTCCCCTCTGCTCTGCTGTTTGGGTGATTTCCTCCAGCGTCATGCGTCCATCGTGGGAGTGCTGGGAGTGGATATGCAAATCCAATCGTATTGTTTTCATCTCATCGGTTCCTCAGGCTGTTGCGGAGATAGCTTCGATAGGCTGCTTTGTCATCCCTGCGGTATAGTGCCTCAGGCGTACGGAAGAAGTCCAGCACACCGCCCCACGCCGTCTTCAGCCGTCCTTTCTTGAGATACCCCAAAACAGCGGCTGCATCGTTGAACAAAAACCGCATTTTGACCCCAGTTTTATAATCCTTGGGGCGATACATGAGCGTTTCTCCCTTGGCGGCACGAACATAGTGGGCAGCGAAGGGACTTTCACAGCAGGCTGTCATCGGAAAGCTCCCCCAAACCCGTGGGTTGACTTCGAGAATACGGTCGCCCTTCCACTCTACCATTGCCATCCCCACAAAGTGAAAGGAGGCAAGCAGCGCATAGGACTGCCGAATCTTTTCTTCGTCATAAACGCTCACGCAGCAGGTGGAGGGGCCTCCCGTCACGGGATACTCACGCACTCGTCTATGGCACATGGCGGCAATTAGGCGGCTGTCCTGATCCAAAAGAAGGTTGATACCCTCTCCGTCCCCCGTTATTTTTTCCTGCACGATGGGTGCTTCATCGTAGCGGCACATGGCACGATACGTTTCCGCAAACTCTGCCGCATCGTTTGCAATAGCATAGCGATCCTTTGCTTTGAGCCCATGCTTTTCGCCGCAGTGCGGCTTGATGACCACAGGAAAGCGATCCGGTTCCCCGAAAAATTCTTGGGGCACGGGCAGCTCCAGGGCCAAGGCTCGCTCATGCACCTGCTGTTTATCGTTGAGTGCGTCTAAGGTCTCCGGTGCGGCAATGAG
>CAYQRI010000132.1:0-4104 GCA_964420085.1 uncultured Ruminiclostridium sp. | reverse complement strand
TCTTTCCGTCTGCTTTCTCCAGAGAAAGCGGACAACCCCCGCCCGGGTAGGGCGAAACCCTCAGGCGACCGAAGGTCGCCGCCGTCCCCGCCCGTGGGCGGGCAAGCCCCCGTCCCCCGCAGGGGTAAAAGTACCACTTGATACCGGGAACAAAAGTGCATTCACCCACAAAGCTACGAACTCGAATTAAAAGCGGGCTTCGCCCGCCGTCCCCGCCTCGTGGGCGGAAACATCCCACTTCATACCGGGAACATAAGTGCATTCACCCACAAAGCTACGAACTCGAATTAAAAGCGGGCTTTGCCCGCCGGCGGCGGCGTTAGATGTCTAAATTCACGACATACTTTGCATTTTCCTCAATGAACTCCTTGCGTGGCTCGACCTTTTCGCCCATCAAAACGGTAAAGATTTCATCTGCCTTGACGGCATCCTCCAAGCAGATGCGGCGAAGGGTTCTGGTTTCGGGGTTCATGGTGGTTTCCCAAAGCTCGTGCGGGTCCATTTCGCCCAAGCCCTTAAAGCGGCTGATGTCGATACGGGCATTGGGGTTTTCGCCGCGCAGCTCGGCAGAGACCAAGTCCCGTTCCTCATCGGAATAGGCGACACGGGTGGTTTTGCCACGGCTGAGCTTATAGAGAGGCGGCACAGCGGAATAGACATAGCCCTGCTCTACTAAGGGACGCATAAAGCGGAAGAAGAAGGTCAAAAGCAGGGTGCGGATATGGGCACCGTCCACGTCGGCATCGGCCATAATGATAATTTTGTGGTAACGGAGCTTTTCGTCGTTGAATTCCTCTCCGATGCCCGCACCTAGGGCGGTGATAATGGGACTTAATTTATCGTTGCCGTAGACACGGTCTGCCCGTGCCTTCTCGACGTTGAGCATTTTTCCCCAAAGGGGCAGGATGGCTTGGAAGCGGGAGTCTCTGCCCTGAGTAGCGGAGCCGCCTGCGGAGTCACCCTCGACGATGTAAAGCTCGGTGAGGGCGGCATCTCTCTCGTTGCAGTCACGCAGCTTATCGGGCATTTGTCCCGATTCGAGACCAGTTTTCCGGCGGACGGACTCTCTCGCCCGACGTGCCGCTTCTCTGGCACGGGAGGCGGTAAGCGCCTTTTCCAAAATGGCTCTGCCCACGGAGGGATTTTCCTCAAAGAATTCCTCTAGTTTATCAGAGACAATGGCGTTCACAAGGGTACGAATTTCAGAGTTTCCTAATTTTGCCTTGGTCTGTCCTTCGAACTGGGCTTCGGTGAGCTTGACGGAAATGACGCAGGTGATACCCTCACGGCAGTCCTCACCGGATACCTTTTCGTCCTCCTTGAGCATTTTCACCTTTCTGCCATAGGCGTTGAGGGCATTGGTAAGGGCACGGCGGAAGCCTTCCTCATGCATACCACCCTCAGGCGTATTGACGTTGTTGGCGAAGGAGACAATGACCTCATTGTAGGTATCGGTATATTGCAGGGCAAGCTCTGCGGTTGCATTTTCACGGGCACCGGTCATATAGATGACCCCGTCATGGATGGCGGTTTTGTTGCGGTTGAGATAGGTGACAAACTCTCGAATACCGCCCTCGTAGCACATGGTATCCTGCACAGGGTCTTCTCCCCGCAGGTCTTCAATGACGATGGAGAGACCGGCGTTTAAGAACGCCTCCTCACGCAGGCGGGTATGGAGGGTATCGTAGTCATAGTGGGTGGTTTCGGTAAAGATTTCGGGGTCGGGGCGGAAGGTGACCTCGGTACCGTTGCGGTCGGTGTCACCGACGATTTTCATAGGCTGGGTGACGTGACCGCGGGAGAATTTCATTTCATGAATTTTCCCATCCTTGTGCACCTGTACGGTGAGCCAATCGCTGAGTGCGTTGACGACGGAGGCGCCCACGCCATGCAGACCGCCGGAGACCTTATAGCCGCCGCCGCCGAACTTACCGCCGGCGTGGAGGATGGTAAAGACGACCTCCAGAGCGGGCATTCCGGTTTGCTGCTGGATATCGACAGGAATCCCTCTGCCGTTATCGGTGACAGTGATGATATCACCGTTTCCGATGGAGACTTTAATTTCGCTGCAATAGCCAGCAAGCGCCTCGTCGATGGAGTTATCCACAATTTCGTAAACGAGGTGGTGCAAGCCGCTTGCAGAGGTGGAGCCGATATACATACCGGGACGCTTCCGAACGGCCTCCAAGCCTTCTAGGACTTGAATTTCGGACGCACCGTAGGCGTGCTCGACTGCGGTGCTTTGATTTTGTTCCAACTGATCCATAGATAACCTCCAAATGCAAATAACAACAATCGGCGGCGGAACGCCGCTCTTAATCTCGAGTTCGTACCTTTTCGGG
This sequence comes from uncultured Ruminiclostridium sp., assembly GCA_964420085.1. GTDB lineage: Bacteria > Bacillota > Clostridia > Oscillospirales > Oscillospiraceae > Evtepia. Next base: position 1,762 of record CAYQRI010000132.1, on the reverse strand, counting down.
TGAATTGACCTATCTTCCCGGTATCAAGTGGTTCACTCGCTGTTTTTATCTAAAGTCAATGCCGGGCATATCAGCCCATTGAATCGCAACCGTGCAGTCACGAATTAGGAGCGGTGCTCAGCCGCCGGGCGAAGCCCGCTTTTAGTCTCGAGTTCGTACCTTTGTGGTTGAATAAACTTTTGTTCCCAAGGGGTAACGGGGGGTTGCCCTGACCCCTGCGGGGGACGGGGGCGGAATCCCCGGGCGAACACTTGAGATACAGTCCCTAGAGTAATAGCCGATCCGATTCCATGCGGCGAAACAAGGTCGCCGACGAGAGCTGCGACAAATAAACCAACGAACGACCGTCCTTCTGTACGCAGAGCAAAAACGATTTTGGCAGATCCTCACCCACCGTGATGACCTCACCCCGCCGCTCTGCCTGTCGTAAAAAATCTCGTGTGACACGGGAGCAGCTCGTATTATCCAAGTCAAAAATCCCTAAAATATCCCGTTGTCGAATGACGACAGAGCCGCCCAAATGCAAATACATGACTTCCCCCATTCTCCTTATGCCCGTTCCATAAACGGCGTTTGCTTTCCACATTTCAGCGGAAAATGTGGAAAGCTTCATACCCTTGCGACTGGAATTAAGTGCGGCGCTTTCCAGCTTCTATGTGCAAAACCTGCCCCACCGCAAGCGGGATGTTGGGCAATTCACAGCCGGTGATAAACACCTGTCCACCCTTGATGCGGTGCAAGACAAAGTCCTGCCGCTTGGCATCCAATTCGGAGAGGACATCATCCAAAAGGAGGATGGGCCACTCGTCTGCATCCTCATAAAACAGCTCTCGTTCCGCCAGCTTCAGGGAGAGGGCGGCGGTGCGTGTCTGTCCTTGTGAGGCGAACTGACGGGCGGAGCGTTGCCCGATTTCTGCGACCAAATCGTCCTTATGCGGGCCAGACAGACAGAGCTTTGCCTCTCGTTCGGCCTGTGCCCGCATGGCTTGATGCTGTCTGAGGGCTTCATAGAGTTTGACAGTAGGAGCTAAGGGATCAGCAATGGTGCTGACGGTCTGATAAAAAAGCGTCAATTCCTCCCGCCCGCCGGAAAATTCCCGCTGAATTTCTGCCGCTCTGACCGCCAGCTTACGGATGAAGTGGGCACGGTAATGAATGACGAGCGCACCGCTGCGGGCGAGGGCTTCGTTGAAGTCCTCCAGCACATCCAAAAGCCCTGGATTTTTTTCCCAATCTCGTAAAATACGCAATTTATGCTCCAAGAGCTTTTGATATTGGGCGAGGGCGGCGGCATAGCGTGGGCGAAGCTGACAGATTGCATGATCCAAAAAGGCACGGCGTTCAGCGGCACCAGACTTAATGAGTGCCAGATCCTCTGGACAAAACAAGACCGTCCGCACCAGACCGGAAAGCTCGGCGGCTGTTTTTTGCTTCACATGGTTGACGGTGATTTTCCGTCTTGCGCCTTTAAAGAGCTGAATATCGATGGAAAAATCCCGACCTCTGCTCTCGACCTTTGCCCGAATGGTGGCGCTGGTGCGATCGAAGGCGATCAGCTCCTTATCCCCTCTTGCTCGGTGGGAGCGAGCCGCGGACAAAAAGCCGATAGCCTCTAGGAGGTTGGTTTTTCCCTGTGCATTTTCTCCACAGATGATGTTGACAGAGGGATGCAGCGTCGCTTCAAAGCCGTCATAATTGCGAAACCCGTCCAAAGCGATGGAGGAAAGCGTCATTGCACGGCAATCTCCCCTCCATTGAATTG
>CAYQRI010000131.1:0-4116 GCA_964420085.1 uncultured Ruminiclostridium sp. | reverse complement strand
GCCTTGTCCGCATACTGACGGCGAAACGCCTTGTTGCTCATGCCCTCCACCTCCGCAAGCGTAATCGAGTACTGTAAATTCTCCCGAAATTCTGCGATCGTGGTCTCCTGTACGTTCCGATTCTGCGGACACACCCTCTGACAAATATCACAGCCCCATACCGTAGGGGAGGCGGCGATTTGTGCCAATACGGACGGGGGCAAGTCCCCTTTCTCCTGTGTCAGTGCAGAGAGACATTTGGCAGGGTCACACCGACCGCCCGACAGCGCCCCTGTCGGACACGCCCGCTCACACGCACCGCAATGCGCAGGACAGCCTTCGGGCTGTCCTGCGTCTGTTTCTTCAAACACACAGTCCGTGAGAATCGTGCCCAGAAACACATACGATCCATAGGGCTTCACCATGAGCAGCCCATGCCGCCCCCGCACACCAAGCCCTGCACGCTCTGCTGCGACTCGCTCATTGAGCGGCGAATTGTCCGCCCCAGGCACAAAATGGGCGGTGGGGTATGCCTCCTGCAAGGCGGCACAAATGCCGTCCAGCCGCCGCCTCAGCACACGGTGATAGTCCTCCCCCCGACAGTATAACGAGAGGTTTCCCGCTGCTTCTCCCGCATAGTAGGGAAAAGCACCCACCAGCACCGTTTGGGGTGCGGGACACAGCGCAAGACAGGCGGCTTCGTCGAGCAAAAACGGCCGAAGGCCGCTGAATGCAGTGGCACCCCATGCCACCGCACCCGCGGCCTTCCAACGTGTATTCAGATCAGAATTCAATTCTGCTTGTTGCGTGCTTCCATTGCGGCCATTTCACGCTGGGCATCCCGCAGGGAGAGGTTCACTCGACCCTTTTCGTCGATATCGGTGACCTTGACCCAAATCATGTCGCCGATGTTGATGACGTCCTCGACCTTCTCCACACGGCGCTCTGCCAGCTTGGAGATGTGAACCATGCCGTCCTTACCCGGTGCCAGCTCGACAAAGGCACCAAAGTTCAGGATACGGACAACCTTGCCATAATACAGCATACCAACCTCGGGCACAAAAACGATGGTATCAATCATCTTCTTTGCGGCATCGCAGCAGGCAGCGTTCTCGGCGGAAATATAGATGGAGCCGTCGTCCTCGATGTCAATTTTTGCACCGGACTCGGCGGTGATCTTCTGAATGACCTTACCGCCGGAGCCGATGACCTCACGGATCTTATCGGGGGCGATTTTCATGGTCAGCATCTTGGGTGCGTGCTCGCTGACCTCGGAACGGGGGCTGGCGATGCAGGGCAGCATGACCTCGTCCAGAATGGCGCAGCGGGCATCCTTGGTGGTGTCCAGTGCTTCCTTGATGATGGCATGAGACAGACCGTCGTTTTTGATATCCATCTGAATGGCCGTGATGCCGTCCTTGGTACCGGCGACCTTAAAGTCCATTTCGCCGTGGAAGTCCTCGACGCCCTGAATGTCGATGAAAGTGGTGAAGCCGCCCTCGTCGTCCTGAATCAAACCGCAGGAGATGCCGGCAACGGGTGCCTTGATGGGCACACCTGCATCCATCAGCGCCAAGGTGGAGCCGCAGATGGAGCCCTGAGAGGTGGAGCCGTTGGAGGAGACAACCTCAGAGACCACACGAATGGTATAGGGGAATTCGTCCACGCTGGGGATGACAGGCTCCAAGGCACGCTCTGCCAAAGCGCCGTGACCCTTTTCACGACGGTTGGTGGAACGAGCGCCACGGGCTTCGCCGGTGGAATAGGCGGGGAAGTTATAATGATGCATATACCGCTTCTCGGTTTCCTCCCAAATGGTATCCAGCTTCTGGGCGGCGGAGAGGGTATTCAGGGTGCAGATCGAAAGCACCTGCGTCTGACCACGGGTGAACAGACCGGAGCCGTGGACACGGGGCAGCACGCCGACCTCGGAGCCCAAGGCACGGATTTCGTTCTTCTGGCGGCCATCGACACGGTGACCTTCTAAGAGCCAAGCCTTGACGATCTTCTTCTGGAACTTGTAGGTGATTTCCTCCAGATACTGATCCATCTCGGGGAACTCCTCCAAGAACAGTGCGTGCCACTGGTCGATGAGGGCGTTCCAACGCTCCTCACGGACGTTTTTATCGTCGGTGTCCATAGCGGCCTTTGCCTGATCCATGGTAGCGGCGACGATTTTATCAAAGAGCACCTGATCGAAGGCAGCGTGCTCGTAGGTCATCTTTTCCTTGCCGATGGCACGGACGACCTCCTCAATGAGGTCGATCTGGGCGGCGATTTCTTCATGTGCCTTCACAATGGCATCATACATGATATCGTCATGGATTTCCTTGGCGCCTGCCTCGATCATGATGACCTTAGCACGGCTGGCGGCAACGGTGAGATCCAGAAGGGAGTTATGCTTCTGCTCCTGGGTGGGGTTTGTGACGATTTGACCGTCCACATAGCCCATTTCCAAGCAGCCGATGGGACCTGCCCAAGGAATCTCGGAGTAGCTCAGGCAAGCGGAGACACCGATCATGGCGGTCAGCTCGGGGGAGCAGTCACGGTCAAGGCTCATGACGGTGCAGGTGACGACCACATCGTTGCGGAAGTCGGAGGGGAACAGGGGGCGGATGGAGCGGTCGATCACACGGCTGGCCAGCACAGCGGGCAGGGAGGGCTGTCCCTCACGACGCATGAAGGAGCCGGGGATGCGACCCACGGAATAGAGCTTTTCTTCGAAGTCGACGGAGAGGGGGAAGAAGTCCACGCCGTCACGGGGACGGGGTGCGACGGTGACGGCGACGAGCACGGAGGTCTCGCCGTAGGTGACCATAGCGGAAGCGGAGGCAAGCTCTGCGACCTTGCCCACCTGAATTTTCAGGGGACGACCGGCCAAATCCATTTCGAAGGTTTTTTCGTTGGGGAACTGCTTGTGTTTGATGATAGTAGACATAGATAGACTCCTTTTGTCTTGATTCTTGCAGAGAGTCTGTCCGCTTTAGCTCTTGAAGTTGTGTCCGCTGCGCAGCAGGCATAGCTTCAAAGGCTAAAATAGGATAGTAGGCTCTCTGCGGATGGCGGCAATGCATCGAGTGTTCCCATTGGGAGGTTTCCTTATTCACTGCCTTGTTTGATTGTATCAAAAGGGGCGGTGCAGCCTTGACCACATCGCCCCCATGAAACCGGAAAAATTACTTACGGAGACCCAGCTTGGCAATGATTGCACGATAACGCTCGATGTCCTTCTTTGCCAGATAGTCCAGCATTTTACGACGCTTACCGACCATCTTCAGCAGGCCACGACGGCTGTGGTTGTCGTGGATGTGAATCTTCAGGTGAGCGGTCAGCTCCTGAATACGGGCGGTCAGAATTGCGATCTGCACCTCGGGGGAGCCGGTATCGGTCTCGTGGGTGCGGTTTGCCTCGATCACAGAGGTCTTTTCGTCTTTACGAATCATGGGATGTGTTCCACCTTTCAAAAATTTGCCTCTAACTGAGTGACGGGTGTGTGTGGAACACCTGCGTAGCAGGCAACAGACCCGAGACTAGGTTAGGGTAGCACAGGTGTGCAACAGCACACCTTTTTGTAGTATACCACCGCAACGGGTGAAAGTAAAGTTATTTTTATATCAACTTGCAAGGTTCCAGTAGAATAGCGGGCGGGCAAAGGTTGCCGATCTGTGTAGGGGACGATGCCCACATCGTCCCGGCGGGCGAAGCCCGCAGTTAATCTCGAGTTCGTTTGGTTGTGTTTAAATGCACTTTTGTTCCCGGTATGACGTAGACGGGAGAGGGTCACCTGACCCGTGTAGGGGCGAACTGCGTTCGCCCGCTGTTTTTATCCAAAGTCTATACCGGGAACATCAGTCGATTCAACCGCAAAGGTTCGAACTCGAATTAGGGGCGGCGCTTCGCCGCCTGTCACGCCTCGCACGTCCCGCTGCTCACGGCTCTAAGCCCCTCCGACTGCACAGAAAGCTGCGAAAATCCCCTGCGGGGATTCCCTCCGCTTTCTGCTCCGCTCCGTGGCTTAGCCCGTGGCGGGACGGCTCGGGCGCTTCGCCCTGTCACGCCTCGCACGTCCCGCTGCTCACGGCTCTAAGCCCCTCCGACTGCACAGAAAGCTGCGAAAATCCCCTGCGGGGATTCCCT
>CAYQRI010000130.1:0-4132 GCA_964420085.1 uncultured Ruminiclostridium sp. | reverse complement strand
CTTCAACCTGTTTGCCCATCTGACGGTGATCGAAAACCTGATGCTGGCACCTGTTGATCTACTAAAAGTCTCACGTCAGGAGGCTTATGATGAGGGGATGCGCCTGCTGGCTACCGTGGGACTCCGTGAAAAAGCCCTGAATTATCCGGATGAGCTATCCGGCGGACAAAAGCAGCGGGTGGCCATCGCACGCGCCTTGGCCATGAAGCCGGAAATTATCCTGTTCGACGAGCCCACCTCTGCGCTTGACCCAACTATGGTGGGGGAGGTGCTGGCGGTCATCCGTGCCTTGGCACGAGAGGGGCTGACCATGCTGATTGTCACCCATGAAATGAAATTTGCACGGGATGTTTCCACCCGTGTCCTTTACATGGACGAGGGCGGCATCTATGAGGACGGCCCGCCCGAACAAATCTTTGACCATCCGCAAAAAGAACGCACACGGGCGTTCGTCAAGCGTCTGAAAACCTTTTCCCGCCAAATTACTGCCCCGACCTTTGATTTCATCGAGGTGCAAAACGGCATAGAGGAATTTGGACGCAAGCAGCTGCTTGCACAGCGGCAAACAAACGGGCTCCAGCTTATCTTTGAGGAGCTGTGCCTTCAGACCATACTGGCACAGGGCGAAGCGGTGTTTCCCATGGAATTTACCGCCGCAGTTTCTGAGCTGGACGGCACCTGTGAGGCATCTATCACCTACGGCGGCACTCCGTTTGATCCCTTTACTGAGCAGGCAGAGGAGCTGTCTGTCATGATGGTGCTGGGCATCACCGAGACACATTCCTGGAGCGGAGAAAACGGAAATCATATCAAGCTCGTGTTATAACCCCCGTGCAAAAGGCCGAGATTCAACTCGAATGGTTTACGAAGAAAGGCGTTCGCATCCGTGCGGATGCGGACGCAAAGAGTGTAAAGGAGAACTGAATATGAAAAAGAGAGTACTGAGTATCTTACTTGGACTTGTACTGCTGGTGGGCTTGCTGCCCACGGCGGCCATGGCGAAGAATACCGAAAATAGCCCCATCAGCCGTGCAGACTTCCTGATGGATCTCGCCCATGCGGCAGGTGCGACCGGCGTGGATACGGCCACGAACTTCCCCGATGTAGACAAGGCCGCAGAGTATGCACCCTATGTGGCTTGGGCGGTGAAAAACCACATCGTAGGCGGCTATTCCGATGGTACCTTCCGCCCCAACGCATCCATCACCAGAGAGCAGGCGGCGGTTATGACGGCGGGCTATCTGGTTTCTGCCGGGTATACCAGAGGAACCAGAGAGGATGCGACTCATGTCTATACCGATGGCGGCAAAATCTGTGCTTGGGCACAGACAAGTGTCGCCATGCTCGCCCGTCTTGGCGTGATGCAGGGCGGCACCGACGGCGAATTTGACCCCGACGCAACCCTGACAGGCACCCAGAGCGGGATGCTCATGACAAAGCTGACCAAATTCCTCACCGCAGATCGTGCCCTCGATGAGCAGGCAAAGAAGCTTTGCGCAGAGATGAGCATGGATCAAAAGATCGGACAGCTCATGCTGATCGATTTCCGCAGCTGGAAAAATGCAGGAGATAAGTCGGCCTCGGACATGGAGGTTCTCAACAGCGAGGTCAAAGGGCTGATCCAGAAATATCACCTCGGTGGTGTCATTCTGTTCGCAGGAAATGTGAAAAACACAGAAAAGGCAGCACGGCTGACCGCAGATCTGCAAGCAGCGGCAAAAGCGGGCGGCGATCTGCCCCTTATGATTCCGATTGATCAAGAGGGCGGCATTGTGACCCGTCTGGGACAGGGAACCTGTATGCCCGGCAACATGGCCTTGGGTGCTACGGCAAATCCGCAGTATGCCTATCAGGCCGCGCAGGTAATGAGCGAGGAATTGTCTGCCTTGGGCATCAACTGTAACCTGGCACCGGCTGCCGACGTGAACGACAATCCCGCAAATCCTGTCATCGGTCTGCGCTCCTTCGGCTCTGACCCCGTGCAGGTATCCGCTATGGCACGGCAGTATTTTAAGGGCTTGCAGAGCACCGGAACCATTGGCAGCACCAAGCATTTCCCCGGCCACGGCAACACCGATGTCGATACCCATACCGGCCTTGCACTGGTGAGCAGAACCAAGGAGGAATGGTTCAAGACGGAGGCGATGCCCTTCCAGACCTTGATTGCCTCCGGCATTGACATTGTGATGAGCTCCCATGTGCAGTATCCCGCACTGGACAGCACAAAGGTGGTTTCCAAAGCATCGGGAGAAGAAGTCTATCTGCCTGCCTCCCTTTCCCGCACCATGCTGACCGATGTGCTGCGGGGTGAGCTTGGCTTCGACGGCGTTGTCTCCTCCGATGCGATGAATATGCGTGCGCTGACCGACAACTTCGGAGAAACACAGGCGGCTGTGATGGCGTTGCAGGCGGGCAGTGATCTGCTGTGCGGCCCGACCAGTCTGACCAGCCTTGCCGATGAGGGGAAGCTGGAAGCACTCTATGGGGCCATTCGCAAGGCTGTGGCCGACGGCACGCTGCCGCAGGCTCAGCTGGATGCATCGGTTGCCCGTGTGATCAAATTAAAGCTGAAAAGTCAAATCATCGGCAAGGAGTATCCGACGGCAGAGGAACAGGTGAAAAAGGCAACCGCTGTGGTGGGCAGTGCAGAGCACCGTGCCACAGAGCGCCGCATTGCCGAAGCAGCCGTCACGCTGTATGGCACCAACAAGGCACCGATGCAGCTGAAGGAAGGGGAGACCCTGTTGGTTGCCGTCCCCTATCAAAATGAGGAAGCCTCCACACGCTTTGCCGTCGAGCGACTGAAAAAAGAGGGGAGCATTCCCAATATCAATTTGGAAGTGCTGTGCTATCTCAAGGCAGAGACACTTTCCGAGGAGCAGACAGCAAAAATCAAGGAAGCAGATCATGTCGTTGTCATATCCGAACTGAGTGCTTCTGTCAGCAACCAGCCGGAACATTGGATCAATGCCATCCCGCAGCTGATTCTGGCCGCAGCAAAGGAAAGCGGAAAAACCGACAGCGCCGTCGTCAGCGTGGGTCTGCCCTATGATGCAGTGAATTTCGCAGATGTGCCGGTCTATCAGACCTATGGTTATATCGGCATGAGCGCCGATGATGCGGCCAGCGGTATCATTACCAGCAAATATGGCCCCAACATTGTGGCAGGAATCGGCTGTGCGCTGGGAACCTTTGCCCCCACGGGCAAGCTGCCGGTTGCATTGCAGTAAGTGAAGCGCACACGCAAAGCAATGCGGTTTATATCAATCATCAATAAAAAACGGGGAGCACGATACAAAATGAAACCATATCGAACCATTGCACAAAGAGGTCTGCTGCTGGCAGGGCTGCTGACGCTTGTCTGCGTTCTGACTGCCTGCGGCGCAAAGCCCTCTGCCCTTACCCCCAATCAGGGCGACGCCTACATCATCTATGTCGGACTCAATGACGCCGACACCGGCAAGCAGGTGCACACCACCGACGAGGCGATGCAGGTGATTCGGGCATCGCTGGAGGAAACCAAGCAGGGTGCCACCGTTATGCCTGCATGGGGAAGCTATGTGAATGACAAGGGAGCCTTTTGTGGCAATGATACGATGATGGTCATTCTCAATGCGCCAGAGGATACCATTCAAAAATACATAGACCAATGGAAGGCGGACTTAAACCTCGCGACAATTTATTTGGAAAAATACGCGGTGGAGTATCAAATTTTTGGCGGACAGGTTTGAAAAACCGACCGCACGCAAAGTAAATCGGAGCTGTAAGAAAAGTCGGAATTCCTAAAAACAGAGGAACAAATCCCAGCAGAAAACGAGAATTTCTCGCTTGCTGCTGGGATTTTTCTAACGTATACGATCAGTTCGTCTTTTTGAGATCGGACTTTTTTTACAGCCCCTTGCGAGAAAACTGTTGGATATCTCGGAGAAGCTATCATTTCACGAGACAAATAGAAAACCAAACAGCGAGCGATGGAAGGAAATTCTATCAGCTTGCTGTTTTTGTATCTAAAGAAAAAGTTCATCTTAAAAATCTTTCCTTGGAGTAATATTTTTTTCAATCCTTACCATACTAAGATCATCAAGGAAAAGGCAGGCAGGTAATATGGAAACGTTTGCAATGAAACCAAAAC
>CAYQRI010000129.1:0-4136 GCA_964420085.1 uncultured Ruminiclostridium sp. | reverse complement strand
CTGATCTCTCCCCACCCCGTTAATCTTGATTTATAAACGAGGGAACTCAATGTTCACGGTATGAATTGGTACTTCCCCCTGCCGGGGGACGAAGGATTGCCCCGCCACGGGCGGGGGACGGGGGTGCCCTCGCCGGGCGGGCGCCCTACCCGGGCGGGGCAAGGCTTTCTCCTGTCACGCCTCGCACGTCTCGCTTGTCGTGGTTCTAAGTCACTCCGACTGCGCAAGAAGCGAAATAAATCCCCTTTGGGGCTTCCTTTCGCATCTTGCTTCGCTTCGTGTCTTAGCCCACGGCGAGACGGCTCGGGCGCTTCGATGTAGAAAGCCTTGAGAAAGAGCGGCAAGGGGTGCGCCCCTTGCATCCCGGGGACGATGTGTCGTCGCTCTCGCTCCTCCGCTTGGCATCGTGGCACAGTGGAAACGGTAGTGCCATAGAGCCCTATTTTTCGTGCCCAGATTTGGTTTCCATTTTGTTGTGACAAAGAGTAAATCTGGATTTTTGAAAATCTAGGATTCCACTATAGTGGCATCAAAACAGTATCCAAATCTTGGAACAACGGATGGGCGCTATAAAAGGTCGAACGTGTCCACTGCGGCACAAAGCCAAGCGGAGGAGCGGCAGCGACGACTTAATCGCTCTGGGGATGCAAGGGGATCGCAATCCCCTTGCTGCTCTTTCCGTCTGCTTTCTCCACCGAAGTGCGAAACCGTCGTGAGCAGCAGGCTAAGACACGGAGCGGAACAACAAGCAGAAAAAAGAATTTTTTTTGATTGTTGTGCAGTCGTAGTGGCTTAGAATGCGTAGCGAACAGGTGTAGCATGACAGCAGAGAAAGCGGACAACCCCCGCCCGGGTAGGGCGACGTTCCTCGGCGACTACAGTCGCCGTAACCCCCGTCCCCCGCCCGTGGGCGGGAGAATCCCACTTAATACCGGGAACATCAGTTTATTGGATATCTAACATCGCAGTCACGAGTTAACAGCGGGCTTTGCCCGCCCCCGCCCGTGGCGGGCGGCTGAGAGCCGCAACTCATCTTGAGTTCAACCGTTGGTGAGCAAATGCACCCTGAGACCCAAAAGAAAACAACTCCCCCCTTGGGAACAAAAGTGAATTGACGCACAACCAACCGATCTCGAGATTAACAGCGGGCTTTGCCCGCCGCCTAGCCGCTGACACGGGCGACTTGGTAGACATCCTTGATTTGATTTAGTTTATTGATGAGTGTGGAAACCTCGCCCTGTGTGCGAACCTCCACCACCAAATTGATTTTGGTATAGCCATCTGGCAGGACATTGATGACAAGGGAGAGGATATTGTTTTTTGCAGTGGAGAGCACCGCCGCAACATCCATAGCAAGCCCTCTGCGATCCTTGGCAATGAGTTGAAGGGCTGTTTTATAAGTGTTCAGGCTGCCCGAATCCCAACCGACCTTAATCCAACGCTCCTCCTCGCCGGGACGTTTCTGTCCGGCAATGGCGTTGGGGCAGTCGGTGCGGTGGACGGAGACACCATAGCCACGGGTGATAAAGCCGACAATCTCGTCGCCGGGGACGGGGGTACAGCACTTGGCGAATTTGACCATGCATTCGGTCATGCCGGAAACGACGACACCGGAAACGGAGTGCTTGCGGTCGCCGGGCTTGGCGACGCCGGCATCGACGGCGGCTCTGGCGGCCTGCTCGGCGGCTTCCCGTTCGGCACGCTCGGCGGCAAGGCGTTCGGCTTGCTGACGGTCTTGGTGGACAAATTCCTCTCTGGCACGGTTGGCGCATTTCTGTGCGGACGCACCGCCATAGCCAATGGCGGCATACATCTCCTCCAAGCTGGCGAAGCGGACGTTACTCAGGATGTGAGGCAGCATATGCTCGCCGGTCAGCATACTGATATTGAGTCCGACCCGTTTCAATTCGCCCTCAAACATGGCACGACCTGTGGCGACGTTTTCCTCTCGCTTTTCCCGTTTGAACCACTGTCGAATTTTGGTACGGGCTTGGTTACTCATGGCGAGCTTGGTCCAGTCACGGCTGGGGCCCTTGGCATTTTTGGAGGTGATGACCTCGACGATTTCGCCTGATTTGAGGCGGTAGTCATAGCCGACGATTCGACCGTTGACCTTAGCGCCGGTCATGGAGTTACCCACGGCGGAGTGAATGGCATAGGCGAAGTCGATGGGGGTGGCACCGGCGGGCAGATTGATGACATCGCCGCCGGGGGTAAAGACGAAGACCTCATCGGCGAACAAATCGACCTTGAGGGTACGGATATATTCTTCGGCCTCGGTGTCCTGCTGGTTTTCCAGCAGCCGACGCACCCAAGCGAAGGTTTCCTCGGTGCCCAGCTTATCGTTGGACATCCCGTTTTTATATTTCCAGTGTGCGGCCACGCCGTATTCTGCCATATGGTGCATTTCCCAAGTACGGATCTGCACCTCGAAGGGCACGCCCTCGGTGCCGATGACGGTGGTGTGGAGCGACTGATACATATTGGGCTTTGGTGTGCCGATATAGTCCTTAAAGCGACCCAAGACGGCACGGTACATATCGTGGATACAGCCCAAAACCCCGTAGCAGGTGGACATATCGTCCACGATGACACGGAAGGCATAGAGGTCGAAAATCTCGCTCAGCTCTTTGTTTTGGGCGTACATTTTGCGATAGATGGAATAGACGTGCTTGATGCGTCCATAGACGGTGGCCTGGATGCCTTCCTTTCGAAGGCGTTCTTCAATTTCCTTTTGGATGTTATCCATCAATGCGCCGTAGATTTCCTGCTGCCGTTCCAGCTCCTTGGCGATTTCGTCATAGGCGATGGGGTCTAGGAACTTAAGCGAGCGATCCTCCAGCTCCCATTTCATCCGCTGCATCCCCAAGCGGTGGGCGATGGGGGTATAGATTTCCAGTGTTTCGAGTGCTTTCTCCCGTTGTTTACGCTCGGACTGGTATTCCATGGTGCGGATATTATGGACACGGTCACAAATTTTAATCAGGATAACCCGAATGTCCTTGGCCATAGCCATGAGCATTTTCCGCAGATTTTCCATCTGCTTTTCCTCGACGGAGGTATATTGGACACGGGTCAGCTTGGTGACGCCCTCCACGAGATCCGCCACTTTTTTATTGAAGCGGTGGGCGACCTCGTCATAGGTGGCGGAGGTGTCCTCGATGGTATCGTGCATCAGGGCGGCCATGATAGAGTCTGCATCCAGCCCCAATTCAGCGACCAGATGAGCGACCTCCAACGGATGCGTCACATAGGGGGAGCCGTCCTTACGGAGCTGTCCCTCATGGTAAGCCTTTGCATAGGCATAGGCATTTTTGATATGGGTCTCGTCGTCCTCCGAAAGATTCCGTGCGATCTCCAATAGCTCTCGGAGCCGATTATCCATTTTTTCTTCCCACACCCGCTCCATAACAATCCCTCCCTGCGGCTGAGAGCCGCTCCTAATTTCGAGTCTTTGACTTTGTGGTTGAATGAACTTTAATGCCCAAGGGCAACGTTGTTTGTTTCGCCCGCCACGGGCGGGGACGGCGGCGGTCTGCGACCGCCTGAGAACGCTGCCCTACCCGGGCGGGGGTTGTCCTACCCGGACGGGGCACCGCTTTCTCCGAAGAAAGCGGCGGGAAAGAGCGGCAAGGGGATTGCGATCCCCTTGCATCCCCGGAGCGATTAAGTCGTCGCTGTCACGGTTCGCCTGTTCGCTACGCATTCTAAGCCACTGCGACTGCACAACAACCAGAAAAAATACTTTTTTCTTGGGTTGTTGTTCCGCTCCGTGTCTTAGCCTGCTACTCACGACGGCTCACCGCTTCCCGCTCCTCCGCTTGGGATAGTGCCACAGTGGACACGTTCGGCTTTCTATAGCGCCCATCCGTTGTTCCAAGATTTGGATACTGTTTTGATGCCACTATAGTGGAATCCTAGATTTTCAAAAATCCAGATTTACTCTTTGTCGCAACAAAACGGAAACCAAATCTGGGCACCGCCTATTAAGCTCTGTGGCATTACCGTTTCCACTGTGGCACGATGCCAAGCGGAGGAGCGGCAGCGACGACAAATTCTCCCTGGGATGCAAGGGCCACAGCCCTTGCCGCTCTTTCTCAAGGCTTTCTACATCGAAGCGCCCGAGCCGTCTCGCC
>CAYQRI010000128.1:0-4158 GCA_964420085.1 uncultured Ruminiclostridium sp. | reverse complement strand
CCGTTGGCGGACTTCATGGTATCATCCTCCATGGTGAGCATCAGCGCCGTCTTTTTGTAGTGCCGCAGAGCCGGACTATGGGCATAGAAACGGTCGATCACCAGCTTGAGCTGGGCAGACCAGTCGTAGTAATAAATGGGTGCGGCAAAGACGACGGCATCCGCCTCCAGCAGGCGGGGGTAAATCTCCCACATATCATCCTTAAATACACAGCCGTCGTCCGTGTTGCGGCAATGTCTGCACGCAATGCAGGCATGAATCTCCTTAAACGCGGCATCGAAGCGGTAGACCTCGTGTCCCGCTTCCGTGGCCCCCTCCACAAAGCGATCCGCCAAAAGTGCGGAGGTACCCTTTTTGCGGGGGCTGCCTGTAATCAGTAAAATTTTCATAAAGCTTGCTCCTTCTCTCTTTTCTTATTTCCCAATTGCAAACGTCGTAAATGGCGGCTTGCCACGGGTACCAACCAGCTTGACACCCGCACGGTAATGCTCCTCAATTTGCATCATCAGCGCACCAGTAATCACCTCACCCGGCGTGATGAGCGGAATGCCCGGCGGATACGCCCAAATATACTCGCCGCAGGTCTCGTTCATGACTTCATACATAAACGATAGCCCCCCCGACTGCTCCACGGCATCGGCAATCGAGCAGCGGCGGGGCGGCAGCTCGACAGGCGGCAGCTCGGTTTCCTTCTCCGCCCCGCCGTATTGGGCATCCATGGCAAGCAGCGCATCTGCCAGACGTGCGGGCATCGTGTCATCGGTGCCCATGCCCGTCATCGCCACCGCATAGTGCTTCACTGCCATTTCTAATTCAATATGGTAGTCCTTCCGCAGAATTTCCATCAGCTCCACGCCCGTCAGGGCGCTGTTGCGGGTCGAAATCACGATTTTGGCGGGGTCGAGAGCGAAAATGTCGGGGTACTGTTCGCCCACGAACCGTCCATGTCCCAGCAAACGCAAATGCTGTAACCCCTCCGTGCGGCGGTCAAAGTCCGTCAGCCTGTCCTTCCACGCCCTGCAAAGGGCATCACCCTGCTCTGTGAGCAGCCGCAGACAGCCGTCCATCGACGCAAGCAGCAGGTACGACGGACTGCTCGACTGGAAAATCCCCGTCTGTCTGGTCACCTCGGGCAGCAGCACCAAGCGTCCGCTTGCATGGAGCACGGCGGTCTGCGTCAAGCTGGGGAGCATCTTGTGCAGACTGGAGACCGCCAAGTCCGCTCCCTGCTGCATGGCTCCTTTGGGAAAGACAGCAGAAAGCCCCAAATGTGCGCCGTGCGCCTCGTCCACCAGTACGGGAATATTTCTCGCATGGCAGACCGCACAAATTCCAGCGGTGTCGCTCAGAACCCCGTCATAGGTGGGGCTGGGATACACCACCAGCTTGACCTCGGGATGCTCGTTCAACGCCTCCTCTATCTGCTTCGGGGTGATGGACGCTGCAAGCCCAAACGAAGTCTCCGTCACAGGCAGGAGAAATACAGGATGCAGGTCGCAAAGCTCCAAGGCGTGATATATGGCTTTATGGCAGTTTCGTGCCACCAAAACCGTATCCCCCCGCTTGGTGGCGGCACGCACCGCCGCCAGAAGACCACCCGTAGAGCCGTTAATTTGCAAAAAGCTGCGGCGGCTCCCCCAAAGCTCTGCCGCCCGCTGCATCCCCTCTGCCAAAACGCCGTCGGGGTCGTGCAAATCGTCAAAATCGGGCAGCTCTGTGATATCCAATCCAGCGGACAGCGTTTCCAAATACGGTGCCAGCGCCGTATTCTCCTTGTGCCCCGGCATATGCAAAGAGAGATACCCCTCTGCATGATGATCGGTCAGCCGTTCCAGCAGGGAACGGGAATCTTGTGCAGGCATACGAAGAAAACCTCCTCATTTTAACTGTGCAAATGGATTGCCGATGATTTGAATGCCATGATACCAGAGACCAGACCAGTTGACAACCACAACGGAACGATCTGGCCTGTCTTTCGTCAAAAACACAGCAAAAAGACAAAACTCCGTTTGTTTTTCTCATCTGACCTGTAAAAATACGCCAACCGCCCCCCTTTCTGACCTTCCCAAAAAGACTGTTTTGGCTCTTTTTAACGGGTCAGCTTCATGCTATTCTAAACACAACAACAAAACGTCGGCGGTGCTTTTTCACTGTCGGTGAAAAAGGAGTGTAGTTCTATGTCCGATACCACAAAGGTCGCCGCCCGTGCCGGCAGCACTTCGCAGGCCAAGACCTTAGCCATTACTGCCATGAGTCTGGTGCTCGTTTATGTTTTCACCGCACTGGTGAATATTCGCCTCCCCTTTGCCCCAAACGGCGGTCTCATTCACTTGGGCAATGTCCCCCTCTTTGTCGCCGCCATCCTATTCGGTAAGCGAACTGGTATGATTGCAGGCGGTGTGGGCATGGCGCTGTTTGACCTGCTCTCCGGCTGGACACTCTGGGCGCCCTTCACCCTCGTCATCGTCGGGGCGATGGGCTTTGTCGTCGGTTTGATCACCGAGAAGAAGAAGTCCTTCCTATTTTATATTTTTGCACTCGTCGCCGCCTGCGCCATCAAAATCGGCGGCTACTATATCGCAGAGGGTCTGATTTACGGCAACTGGATTGTTCCCCTGACCTCCATCCCTGGGAACCTGATGCAAATCGGAGTCGCTGCCGTCATCACCCTCATCGTGATCGAGCCGCTGCGCCTCGCCGCCGACCGCACCATCCTGAAAAAATAACCGTGCTTCTCCCCCATTCTCAGCTTCTACTCAAGGACATAAAAGCACACAAAGAGACGAGCCGCAATCCGCATCGTCTCTTTGCAGCTTTTCCTGCACAATCGGTGCTATCCAAGCTTGACCATTTGTGGGATGAACATAATTTCATGGTTGAATTTTCAAAATAATTGTTGCATTCATGCGCACGACGTGCTATACTTTCACTTGCAATTAGGACGGCAGAGAATTCTGTCGCTCTTTGCAAGTATCCTTGTATTTTCGCCCGATCGTCGGGTAAAAATAAAATATCAAAGAAGGAGCCTATTATTATGAATGCTTATATCGCAAGCGTAATTGAAACTGTTAAGAAGAAGCACAAGAACGAACCCGAGTTCGTGCAGACCGTCGAGGAAGTTCTGAGCTCTCTGGACTCCGTCGTGGAAGCTCATCCCGAATATGAGAAGGTTGACCTGCTGGGTCGTATGGTCGAGCCCGAGCGTATGTTCACCTTCCGTGTTGTGTGGACCGACGATGCCGGTCAGGCACACACCAACATCGGCTATCGTTGCCAGTTCAACGGTGCTATCGGCCCCTACAAGGGTGGTCTCCGTTTCCAGCCCAACGTTTATGAAGGCATCATCAAGTTCTTGGGCTTCGAGCAGATCTTCAAGAACGCTCTGACTGGTCTGCCCATCGGCGGCGGCAAGGGCGGCTCCGACTTTGATCCCTCCGGCAAGTCCGACGCTGAAATCATGCGTTTCTGCCAGAGCTTCATGACTGCTCTGTATCGTTACATCGGTCCTGACGTCGACGTGCCCGCAGGCGACATGGGCGTTGGCGGTCGTGAGATCGGCTACCTGTATGGCCAGTATCGCCGCCTGAAGGGCACCTTCGAGAACGGCGTTCTGACCGGTAAGGGTCACTCCTACGGCGGTTCTCTGGCTCGTCCCGAGGCTACCGGCTTCGGCGCTGTCTACTATCTGGTCGAAGTGCTGAAGCACGAAGGCGAGGACATCAAGGGCAAGACCATCGCTGCTGCTGGTTTCGGCAACGTTACCTGGGGCATCTGCCTGAAGGCAATGCAGCTGGGCGCTAAGGTCATCACCCTGTCCGGTCCCGACGGCTACGTCTACGATCCCGAAGGCGTTGCTACTCAGGAGAAGGTTGATTACCTGCTCGAGATGCGTTCCTCCGGCCGTAACAAGGTTCAGGACTATGCTGACAAGTTCGGTGTTGAGTTCCACGCTGGCCAGAAGCCCTGGGGCATCAAGGCTGACATCATCATGCCTTCCGCAATGCAGAACGACGTCAACATGGAGCAGGCTGAGAAGATCGCTGCTTGTGGCGCTAAGTACTACATCGAAGTTGCTAACATGCCCACCACCAACGATGCTCTGGCATTCCTGATGGGTCAGAAGCACATGATCGTTGCTCCTTCCAAGGCTGTTAACGC
>CAYQRI010000127.1:0-4183 GCA_964420085.1 uncultured Ruminiclostridium sp. | reverse complement strand
GTGGGGCAAACTGGAAGGGAGGTGATTTTTATGGATTTAAACAAGCTTAAAAATGAAGACTACGTCGCTTACGTCGAAAGCAAAGCCAAGCCCTCCCCCATCTGGAAAAATATGCTCTGGGCCTTTCTCGTCGGCGGCCTCATTTGCGTCATCGGACAGGGTCTTTTAGACTTCTATAAAAGCCGTGGGCTTGGTACCGAAGCCGCAGGTACCGCCGTCTCCGTCACTCTCATCATCGTGACGGCTCTCCTGACAGGAATCGGTGTCTTTGACGTCATCGCCAAGCACGCCGGCGCCGGTACCTTGGTGCCCATCACTGGCTTTGCCAATGCCATGGTCTCCCCCGCCATGGAATTTCGGCAGGAGGGTCTGGTCACTGGTACCTCTGTCAAATTCTTCACCGTGGCAGGCCCCGTTCTGGTTTTCGGCATCTCTGCCGGTGTGATCTATGGCATTATTTTGTGGGTGACAAAGCTTTTTTAACCCCTGCGGAACTGTGATGCAGTTACAGAACTTTCCTCTCTTCCAGTTTAAGATAATAAAAAAGACGTCCTTATGATAGGACGTTAAAAAAAGGAGAGTATTTCTTATGGATAAACTGGACGCTTTGTTTCATAGCTGCACCCTAGACTACTTCAAAAGCGGCGCTTACCGCATCCTGCTCGACGATTTCCTCGCCCTCAAAAAGGACAGCAAGGCGATGATGCTGGATTTGCGTTCCAAGGAGGAAGCCGACCTGATCTCTCTTTCCTTCGCCCACCACATCCCCATTGCCGAGCTGCCCGACCGTCTGGAGGAGCTGCCCCGGGATAAGCTGATTGTCCCCTTCTGTGCAAGCTCGGTTCGTGCGGTGATGGCGTTCACCTATCTGAAGGCCGCAGGCTTTGAAAACGTCAAGATTTTCCTTGGCAAGCTCGATGACCTGACCGCAAGCTTCATGCCCCCCTTTGTTGCCAAGCATTATGACACCCTGAAGGACGAATAATCCACAGCAAAAAAATGCGCCTATCCGAAAGGATAGGCGCATTTCTCGGTTTCTTATTGCTGCACGCATTTTTGCCAATTAAGCAACAGCGGTGGTGGTAGCGTCGATCTCGTTGAGCAGATCAAAGGCTTCGGACTGCTCGCAGGGCAGAACGCCCATCTTGCCCAAATCGCCCAGATCCAACAGGACGGAACCGTCATCATTGAAGGTTGCGGTGAAGGTCAGAGCCAGACCGTTTTCCTCATCGGTGATGGTGTAGCTGTCGCCGCCGTTGTTGGTCATTTCGCCAACAAAGCTAACGGACTCCATGGTCTCGGGGTCTGCCACTGCCATAACAGCCAGGCTCTCGTCATCGTTCATGACAAATGCAACTGCTTCGCCGGCTTCGGTTGCACCGTAGTAAGTAACGGTGAAGGTATCAGCCAGGTCGTACCAGCCGCCAGTGGTGGTATCGTCGGCGTCGTCGGGCTTATCGGTTTCATCGGGCTTATCGGTGTCATCGGGCTTATCGGTGTCGGTTGCTGCGGGCTTGGTCTCGTCCTTATCCTCTGCGGGCTTATCGCCGCCGCAAGCGACCAGAGACAGGCACATCATGCCAGCAAGGAGCAATGCTAAAAGCTTTTTCATTTTTGAATACCTCTTTCATTCATTTTCGTCGGTGTTTACGACATGAAAAATGATAGCACCCTTTGATTGAAAAAGCAAGTGTTCCTACAAAAAGAGCAATGAAATAAACAAAAATGTCAAGGCTATGCGTTATTTTCTTGGCTCTACGCTATAAAGCTGCCCGATCTTCTCCTGCTGATACACCAATGCCTCGCACATCCGTTCGGAAAGATACAGGAATTTTGCAAACTTCTCTCTAGGCTCCAAGCTGAGCTGATAGGGGGTATAGGTGGCGAGGGGGAATTTCAGGTTGCCGTCCTTGCTCTCCCTCTGCTCGCTCAGGAGCGCACTGGCAGAGGGCAGACACAGGGTCTTCACAAAATAATCGCTCTCTTTCCCATAGCCGATGATGGCAGCGAAATCGAAGTCCACGGTCTGGATTTCGTTTACGTCACGGTTGTCCCACTCTGCCCGAACCATCGGGACAAAGAACGGACGAATGAGGGCGGTTTGATTGTTCAATGCAGAAATTGCCCGTGCGGAGGCTGCGGCAGGGGTTTTTCCATCCGCCGGCTCGAAGCGAGCAGCGATACGAGGCACACCATCCGCCCCGGGCTCTGCCAGCGAAAAGGAAACTTGATACTCTGTGCTAAACTCGGTATACTTGTTCAAAATCTCCACGGTATCCCGGAGCAGAGCGGTGCGGTGTTCGTTTAAATTCATGATTGCGATCCTCCTAAATTGTAGAGTAAATTTCGTTCAACTGCGGTATAGGTCTCCAAAACCTGTTGGGAGAGGACGGGCACCTCATAGGTGGGGTTGCCATTGGCATCCACAAAGAGCTGATTGCGGGAGAACAGCAGGTAAGGCGAGACACTCTCCTTCAGCCACGCAAAGTAGCCCGACAAGGGAAGCCCGGCACGCTCCAGCGTACGCAGTCCAAGCATCGTGCAGCTCTCCGTTCGGTCGGATGGAGGATCGGTCTCATAATTGCTCCAGATCAGATAGTCGGTCGAGAGCATATCAAAGAAGGTCTGTTCCGTCCACTCGGACGCATCCCCTTCGGGCGAAATTCCCAAGCGCGTATAGAGCGTGCTGCCGTCCGGAAAATTGAGAGAGGGCAGGTGATCGCCCACAAAGACCAGCAAAACGGGCCGTTCTACCTGAGAAAAATAGGAAACCAGCCGACCCAAGGAGGCATCTGCGCCATGAAGTCCCATGACCAAGCTGTCCAAAATGGCCAGCTCCTCTGTGCCCAACTGAGCGGATTGTGCCGGAAAACCAGAGGGCACCCCGTATTTTTCAGGTGTATAGCTCTGGTGGTTTTCCATCGACATCCCGTAAATAAAGCTGGGGGCAGAGGGGTCACGGCTTTCATAGCGGGCGATGATCTCCTCCGCAAAGGAGAGGTCGGAAATGAAGCTCCCGCTGATTACCGGCTCGGTCATGAAGTCTTCCATAAACAGCACTTCATCGAAGCCAATGCTTAGATAATTGGTGCGGCGGTTATACAGTGCATCGGTGGCGGAGTGCAGGGCGGTGGTCTGGTAGCCCTGCTGCTTCAACAGCCGCACGGTGGTGGGGATTTGTGCATAGGTCTCTGCCGGCAGCGTCGTGAGCGAATCCCCCTCCTTCAGGAGCGAGGCGGTCAGTCCCGTAAACATCTCCATCTCCACGTTGCCGGTGCCGCCGCCATAGGTGTTGGAGAGGAAACGTCCGTTGGTACAGGTCTGGGAGAGAGCGTGGAACACGGGCAAGGGGTCCTGCTCAAAGGTCAGACCGGGCAGACGGGTCACATCGAAGAAGCTCTCAGAGGTGACGAAAATGATATCGGGGGCTGTCTCTGAGACCGTAGCGGCAGGTGCCAAGGCTTCCTCCCGAAAGGTATCGGCCATTTGCGCCAGCGTTTCGTCGTCGGTGCCATGCTCCATGCTGAGGCGCTGCGACCAAGCGGAATAAAGCCCCAAGACCACACCGAGCTGCTCGTTGCGCTCCTTTTGGTCATAGCACCCTGTTTCCAGCGCAAGCGCAGAGGTCTGAAGGGCACCCGGATACAAGGCAGAGAAGAACACCACCATGCACAGACTGCCCAAGATAAAGCCTGAGGTTTGCGAGGGACGCCAACGCTCTGTTCTCCAGAGCACAATGAGCAGCCCAATCACCAAGAGAATCGCACAGATGGTCACCAAGGTTGGTGCAAGCTGTGCACCGGCATAGCCAGCGATGTCGCCCATATTTCCGATGAAGCTAAAGTCGCTCAACTGTAAGGGTGCCCCATTGATTGCAAATTTATAATAGCTCACCAAGGCGAGCGCAACAAAAACCACGGCTTGGGGCAAATAGGCGAGCACCAGACGTCGAGTAAAGCCGTAAATGGTCAGGCTGAGCGTGGAGCAGAGCACCCAAAAGAGTAGCACGGCTTCGCCGTGAGAGAGCATCCACGAGAAGGCGGTTCCCAGATTCTGGAGCCAAATCACCTGTGTGGCATAGAGCAGCAGAAGCGGAGAAAACAAAAAGCTTGCCAATAAAAACAAGGTTTGTACAGAGGAAGGACGCGTATTCATAAGTAAGTAAACCCTTTCTGTCGCCGTG
>CAYQRI010000126.1:0-4236 GCA_964420085.1 uncultured Ruminiclostridium sp. | reverse complement strand
GCGTCCGATGCCCGGCACGGTAAAGACCTGCTCCACCACGATGCTTCCGGCAACCAGCTCGGCGGCGGTCACCGCCAAAAAGGCGATCACGGGAATCATGGCGTTGCGGAGTGCGTGCTTTTTCAGCGCCGCCGCACGGGTGTGCCCTCTGCTGAAGGCGGTGCGGATATAGTCCTTGTTCATCTCATCTAAAATAGAGGAGCGGAGCATTTTCACGGTCATGGCAATGCGGGAAAGTGCCACAGAAAACGCAGGGAACATCATGTAAATCAGGAACTGTGCGGGGTCCTTGGAAAAGGGGACAAAGTTGCCCGGCACAAAGATTCGCAACGTAATGCCAAACACAAAGCAAAGCAGAATTCCCACAAAAACGGGCGGGATCGACATACAAATTTGGTTTAGCACGGTAAGCACCCGATCCAAGCGTCCGCCCTCGCGTTTTGCGGCGAGAATGCCCAAGGGGAAGGAGGCAAGGAGGGTCATCAAAAAGGCGAGAAGCACCAAGGCGGCGGTAGCGGGGAGCTTTTCCAGCACCAAATCCTTCACGGGGAGATGATACTGATAGGACATTCCCCAATCTCCCTGCATAAAATCCGTAACCCATCGTCCATAGCGGACAAGTGTGGGATCATTCAGTCCCAATTCCTCCTGAAGCGCCGCCACCTTTTCGGGTGTGGCATTGGTGCCCAGCATATTGGTGGCCGCATCGCCGGGAATGACCTGAAAGGCAAGGAAGGCGAGAAGCGAAACAATAAACAAAGTAATAATGAGAGTGACAAGTTTACGCAAGGTATATTTCATCTTCTCGCCTCCTTTCCGGCTGATTTTATTCAAAGGTAAATGGGGGGAATTCTTTGGGTTGGCTTTCTCCGTTAAGAGGCAGAGGGGGCGGCCTCACCCACAAAGTGGACAGTGGAAAGATCCATCACATAGAGGGGATAGAACTGATAGCCATCCAAGGTGTTCTTCATGACAACGAAATCAGCCAAGTCCTGAATATAGACATTGGCTGCGGTATCAGCAAGAACCTTTGCTGCCTGCTTATAGAGTTCGGTCTGCTCGGTCTCATCGGTGGAGGTGTTTGCCTTTTTCATGAGTGCGTCATAGTCCGGATTCTTGTAGTTGATCATGTTGGTTTCATTGTCACTCATCCAACGATTCAGCAGAGCGCCGGCGCTGAGGGTAGCGGCATCGAAGCCGACGACGGTGCTTTCAAAGTCACGACCCATATAGACACGAGAGAGCCATGTTTCCCATTCGACAGGCTCGATGGTTGCGGTGATGCCCACCTGAGCGAGCTGCTCCACCAGCACCTCCGCCACGTTCATATGGGGGGTGTAGTTGGAGGGGACGGTGATGGACATTTTGAAGCCATCTTCATAGCCGGCTTCTTTGAGGAGGCTCTTGGCCTTTTCCAGGTCAAAGGCATAGGTATCCACCAAGCTCTTATCGAAATATTTTTCGAAGGCAGGATAGATAGAGGTGCCGACCTTTTCGCCATGACCTTCGCAGGTGAGCTGCAAAATGGAATCCACGTCCACTGCATAGCTCATAGCCTGCCGCACCTTTTCATTGTCAAAGGGTGCCTTGGCATTGTTGAGGTAAAGTGCCTGCACGAGGTTCATGGTACCCTCCAAGGTCTTAAACTCCTCCTCGTCCAAGGAATCCACCTGATCGATGGTAAGATGTGCAGCCATATCCACAGAGCCTGCGCTTAAAGCGGACATGAGAGCGGTGGCATCCTCAAAGATTTTAAAGGTGACAGTATCCAAGCTAGCCGCCGTACCCCAATAGTCGGCAAACTTCTCCAAGACCACGCTCTCCTGCACGGTGCGGGAGACGAACTTGAAGGGACCGGTTCCGACGGGGGCAGTAGCCTGATCTGCGTAGCCTTGGGGGGCGATAAAGACCATACCAGCATAGCAGAGGAAGTCAGGCATGGCTTCCTTCAGGGTGATGACGACAGAGGCGCCATCGTCGGAGGCTTTGACGCTTACAATAGAAGAAAGTGCTGCTCCCAGGGCTTCTTCGTCCGTGGTTGCAGCACAAGTTTTGTAGGAATAAAGAACGTCCTCGGCGGTCACGGGGGTTCCATTATGGAACGCGACGTTTTTCCGCAGGGGGAAGGTATAGGTCAGACCATCGTCTGAAACGGTCCAGTCGGATGCAACGGCGGGGATATAGTTGCCTTTTGCATCGGGCTTGACCAAGCCTTCGTAAACGTTAAATAAGACCTCTCTGGTTCCTGCCGCAGTGAGCTGATACGGGTCAAGACTGTCTCCCAGGTCCTGAGCAATGCCGACCACCAGTTCACCACCGGCGACGGCTTCTCCGGAAGAGCCGGTTCCGTCGCTGCCGAATCCGCCTTCTTGAGATGGCTTTGTGTCTCCGCAGGCGCAGAGTACAGTAGCCAAAAGCAGAACCGACAGGAAAAGTGCGAAAATACGCTTTTTCATATACTTCTCCTTCCGCCGCATGATAGGTTATCCACGGCGTTACAACAAAAATAGCATCTCCCATTATTAAATTGTCGGTTGCAGTTTACCACCCTTTTTCCATAATTACAAGGAAAACTTTTCGATTTTTTGGTTTTTCGGTCTTTTTTCTCTTTTCCTTCTGATGACGCTTTCATTATGATGCAAGAAGTTTTTTGAATCCCTTCAAATTTGTTCATAATTTCTGGATAGTTTCTACAGGCATTTCCTCATTTTTGACGGATAAAATGACAAACCTACCTGCGTTCCCAGAAATTCTTTTGGTAAATCTTGCGTTTTTGGCTAATTTTCTCCTTGACTTTTTGCCGTATTTCACAGATAATACTTGATAATTTCTTTTCAAAGTAACTAAAGTAGAAGGAGGCATCTTGACATGGGAGTTTTCATTGTAACAGGCGGTTCCGGCGGAATTGGCGGAAAGACTGTAGAAATCCTGCGTAATCAGGGTCATGAGGTTCTAAATGTCGATTTGAAGGGCGGCGACATTTGTGCGAACCTTGCAACAAAAGAAGGTCGGGATCAGGTCATTCAGGAAGTGCGTGACCGCTATCCGGATGGAATTGACGGTCTGTGCTGCAACGCCGGCGTATCCGGAGCCTGCGGAAATCTTCAGCTGATTATCAGCTTAAACTATTTTGGTGCGGTCAATCTGGCACATGGGCTGTTTGGACTTTTACGGAAAAAGCACGGAAGCTGCGTGGTCACTGTTTCGAACACGATTTCTCAGGGCGCTGCCCGCCCGGATCTGGTTGATATGTTAAATTACAGCCAGACCAAGCCGATCAACGAAGAACGCATTTTGAATATCATCAAAACCTTTGATGATACGAGCCTCAGCGTTGGCAACAGCATTTATGTTACCACAAAATATGCATTGGCACGTTGGGTGCGTCGTGTTTCTGCCTCTTGGGCTGCAAATGGGGTTCGCATCAACTCTGTAGCTCCGGGCAACGTGTCCACCCCGATGACCGCTGTGATGAACGACAATGCAAAGGCTGCTCTGGCTGCTCTGCCCATCCCCATCAACTATGGCACCGACGATTTGATGGACCCGGAGGATATTGCCAATGCGATTGTCTTTTTGGTATCTCCTCTGGCTCACGGCATCAATGGCAACGTAATGTTTGTGGATGGCGGCACCGACGCA
Organism: uncultured Ruminiclostridium sp.; assembly: GCA_964420085.1. Taxonomy (GTDB): domain Bacteria; phylum Bacillota; class Clostridia; order Oscillospirales; family Oscillospiraceae; genus Evtepia. The sequence continues at coordinate 594 of CAYQRI010000126.1, read as the reverse complement.
CTGCTGAACTCCGAAAAAGTGTATTAAGGAGGGTGGAGAACATGACATTGATTAAGAGATATGTGCAAGCCATGCTTGACCAAGACTCTCTTGCCTTGAGCAAGATTTTTTCATCCAAGGCCATCTTGGTAGACTACTGCCCCAAGGATGCAGGGCAGCCCCAGCTGCACGCTTATGGTCCGGAAGGCATTGATATGCTGTTCCGCAACCGGTTCATTTTCCGCAAGTTTGAGATTAAGGATCCGGTCATTGTCAGCGATACGCAGGTCTATTACTATGCGGTGTATAACGGCTATCACATGAGAGCCGTTGCCACCATCCAGGATTTCAGTGAGGACGGCGACATACTCCGTATGGTTGTGCGTCCCGCATAAGATCGTCCATTTGCGGTACAAGCAGCGTGTGGGGGACAGGATATTTCCTGTTCTCCACACGTTTTTTTCGCCGCATTTCTCTTTTTTTCTATTTTTTTGCAAGGCAAGTTGTTTCTGGATGCAAGTTATTTCCTTATTTTGGTTGTGTTTTCTGTCACATTTCCACAATTAGCGATAGGATTTTTTTGTCTCCAACTGACAAACCCGCCACACCTTCAAC
>CAYQRI010000125.1:0-4259 GCA_964420085.1 uncultured Ruminiclostridium sp. | reverse complement strand
TGTCCGAAAGGGTTAAAGGAATTATCTTTTTTATCTTTTTCAAAATCGTCTATGGCATCGGATATATAAATATATCTTCCCATCATATAACCTAATCTTGAAAGAATTCTCTTATTGGTTTCGTCTTGTGTCATTAAAGAAAAAATTTGTGACAAAACTGAAGCAGTTGGCTCACAAACAGAATCCAAGGTGAACTTTTCATTTTCCTCCGCCTCTTTTTGCAGCAGAGGTAATTTCTCAACAGCATCAAATAATAATCTGTTTCGAGCTTGAGCTTTAACGGCGCTTCTGTGGGAAAAAGGCAAAATTGCACGATAAGCACTTTTTTTAAAAAAAGAGCTGTCCTCAATGTTGTCTATATTCTTGCACCACAGCAAAAGCATTGCCGCATCACAGGCAAAAGTTTCAGCACTGCATTTTTTCAAAGCGGCTCTCTTTTTAAGCGGATTAAAAGGACAGGTTGTATTGCAAACCTCATATTTTTCCTCATTATTAAGAGATGCATACAGCATTGCCGCAAATGTAAAATCATAGCTTAATGTCATTCGTGCAGCCGCACCATAGCTTTCGCCCAAGGCGTGGCAAATTCCGCAGTAAACCGCTTTATACAGTTCGTGCTCACATACTCTCAGTGAGGGAACAAAAGGTTTTATATAGCCGAACATAGATAAAACCTCCCCTATCTCTGCATATTTTACATCAAAAACAACGTTTAGTTTTTAATAAATTGTTAATTGTGCGTAATTTATTATTGCCTTTATAGTAAATAAAATAAATTCAAAAATATTGTTGACATTTGTATTTCCTTGTGCTATAATTCAATTCGTCGCTACGGAAAGAAACAAAAACAAGCGGTAGTGCTGGAATCGGCAGACAGGCACGTTTGAGGGGCGTGTGTTTTGCGACGTGCGGGTTCAAGTCCCGCCTACCGCACCATAATTAAAGGCAAAAATGGATGTCATCGGCTGAAAAGCCGATGACATTCGCCTTTTCCGGGGCTTTTTACCTCAAAATTACCCGTAAAAATGATGCTCAATTTCGTGGATATCATTTCGGCGTTTTTGAGGTGCCTTGGGAATCGAACTCACACGCAAAAGACTTTTACAGATAGAAAACAGCAAGAATAGGCTCTCAATTTTGCAGAAAATCTTCACGCAAACCAAACCATGAATACACAGCGGCGTCACTTTTGAAAAGTGGCGCCCTTTTTATAGATGCCCGCAAACCATTGATTTCAGGCGCTTTTTGCAGTATTACTAAAAAGGGCGCTACCCACACAACTGAATTAGAAACCGCCAAAGGGCGCTGATTTACCGGCTGAATCCACAGCCGCAAGTCAGCGCCCTTTTTGCATTTCCAAACAAAAATGAAACGAGGTATCAATATGGACGAGAAATACTTTGCAGATCTCTCTCGCATTCTGAGAAAGCATGGCATCGAAAGCGGCCCGGTGGAAAACGGACGGCTGGTAATCCTAATGGACGGTCAGTCGGTAGGGCGAATTGAACCGGGCGGTATGCGCTGTGTTGCACCGGGCGATTTGCTGACGGAGGACGCTTCCAAAGCATTTTATCGAGCAGCGCCCTTTGCTGAAATGGTAGCCGAATACATGGCCACACTAAAAAGGGCGCCACTTCTCCTTGCCGAGGGGCTGGATGCTAATTACCACTTACTTGCCGAATTCAACGATACGGTGCTGGCTGGAAAGGAAATGGAGGGCGGCTACGGAATGCAGTTCGTGACATGGGACTGGAACCATGACTGCACCGCCGTGGAGCAAGGCCATTACTATCACGACAACTATGAAGGCGCAAAGGCTGATTTTGCAGTGCGTTCGGGACTTGTTCAAAAAGGGCGCCACTTTTCCGATGAACAGTTCACCGAGATGTACCGCTGTATGCACGACACACTGGATGGCGTGTATGAGCTCACCGACAACCAAGAAACGCTCATCTCCGATACCTGCGAGCAGATTGAAAATATCGTTCCTGATTTACGGCAGCGAATCGCACAGGCGGAGGAAGTTGCCCCCAATTTTCAGCAAACCATGTAAACCCACCCAAAAAGCGGCGGAGTCTACGGTCAGATGACCGAACAGACTCCGCCGCTTTTTTGCGTTTCAGGACAAAGAAAGGATTGAGTACAATGACCAAATATTTTATGCAGGGCACAGATTTGGCAGGGCTGGAGGCAGAAATGATGCTGGCGCCCTTTTTTACACAGAGAACCAGCGGGGTGATGATTCTGGGACGATTCCACTATGACAAAGAAGCTACCGATTGCAAAAACTGCCTGTCTTACCACAAGGGCTGCACTGAAACCGCTTGCCCTTGGCTGGCAGAACGCCTGGAGGCCGGGGCGGTGTCCTACCGAGAGCTGCTGAAGATTTGCTTTGAAAATCTGCGCAACAAGAGGATGAAAACTCGCCTGCTCCGCCTCCCATCCCGCTGTGGCTGGTTTTATGATTGCGCTCATAAAAGACGATTCCAAATGGCTCAGGCTGCGATGAGGTTGAACCTCTCCTCCGTGCCGCCGACCTATGCGGCAGCGCTCTTCCTGCTGACCGCAGATGCGCAGCTTTGGCAGTGTGCCGAAAAGGGCGCTACGCCCCATGGCTTCCAATTCGGGCAGATGAAGCTGCGAAACAGCTCCACCGAAGCCTACGCCCTCTACCAAACAGCAAAGAGCCTTTACACAGGTGTGGAGCGCATCACCATGTCGGAGCTTGCCGACCCCGAAATCATTGACGATGCGCTGTTTGCCACCATGATAAACGGCATCCTCATTGCGCGATTCGGCACAGATGTATTCAAAATTGACAAATCGGAGGTGTATTCATGAAAGCGGTACTCAGCAATCCCAGCCATCCCGAATACGGCGTGGCAACCATTCCGTTCCCCATCCCTAAGACGGACTACGATAACTGCATCTTCACTCTGACGGCATTGGGCATTGGCGATGTGCTGTCCGCCGATTGCAAGGTGGAGGAAATCTCGGAACCGTCGCCTGTCTTTCAGCGTATGGTGGGCAGCGCCGTCAATGTGGATGAGCTGGACTATCTTGCCAAGCGGCTGGACAGCTTTGACAAGCGGGAGCTGGCACAATTTCACGCGGTGGCAATTGGCCAAGATATCCACGAAATCAAGGATTTGATCAACCTGACATTTTGCTGTCAGAATGTTCCTATTGTGCAGGATTTCACCGATTTAGAGAAGGTCGGGTTTGATTGCTACATGGATCGCAACGGTGGCGCATCTCTCTCCGAAATAGAAAGCCTTGACTTTAAACAAGAAGCTCTCAAGCTCCTGCTGAACGAGGATGGCAAGGTAACACAATTCGGTGTGATTTATGACAAAGGCTTTACGCTGGAGCAGCTTTACGATGGGCGGCACTTTCCCCAGTACCGCTATGAGGACTGCGTGCTGGAGGTGGAGGTTACCACAGCCAAGGTATTTGCGGCGAACATCACCCCAGTCTGCTACGCCCTGCCCATGTCTGCCATGCAGTTGGAACGGACCATGCAGCGGGACGGCTTTTCCGATGGCGAGGAATTGGAGCTACGATTTATGGAAAGCGATCTGCCTGTTGAGGTCGATGTCCTGTTGGATTTTGAAAGCGAATCCCTTGTCGGTTTGAACGCCATGTGTCTCATGGTAGCGGATTTCTCCGCCGAGGACTATGCCAAGCTGGGGGCTGCTGCGCAACTCACAAAGCCTACCACGGCAGAAGCATTAGAAAATTTGGCGCAGCAGCTTGATTTGTTTGACTTTATCCCCGGCATCCAAACGCCACAGGAATACGGCAGGCACATGATCATGGAATCCGGGCATTTTGAGTATGACGAGAATCTGGCAGACTACTATGATTTTCAGAAATACGGCACGGAACGCATGGCGCAGGAGTATGGCGAATTCAATGAGCGCGGCTATATCAGCTACCACGGCGAGGTCAGCATTGCCGAGCTGTTGGACGGCATGGACTGTGGGCGCTTGGATATGACGATGAGGGGGATGGCATAATGCAGAAAGCGAAAATGCATGGGTTGCAGGAACACAGCAGTTCTCTCCAGCCGGACAACCGAAAATTCACGCTGCGCCCTGCCTCGCCCGATGAGGCGGGGCTTTTCTATTCCTCTGAGCAGAACGACACCGAGCTTTTCACGGTGGGGCATCTGCGCATGGATTTTGGGCATAAGGGCGGTGAATTTTGGCACACATGGTGGGAGCACAACGGCGATGCACTGAATACTGCCGACTTTA
>CAYQRI010000124.1:0-4321 GCA_964420085.1 uncultured Ruminiclostridium sp. | reverse complement strand
GCCACCGCCGCCAAAACCGGCACCAAATCGGGCACATCGTGGGCATCTATGGTTGTGGGGCGCAGGATCCCATGCGTCACGGTGATGCCGCAGTCGTGTTCCGTCACCACGGCACCCATCGCTTCCAGTAAAGGGAGAATCGCCTTGTCGCCTTGCAGCGATGCGGAGGAAAGCCCCGTGACGGTCACCGAGCCGCCCAGTGCCGCCATGCAGAAAAACGGGGCGGCATTCGACCAGTCGCCTTCGACAAAAACTGTGCTGTCGCTTTCGTAGCGGGACGGGGCGAGGAGAAAGCCCGTGTCCGTTGCGGTTGGGAGGACATGGAACTGCTGCAACGCTTGCAACGTCAGGTCAATATACCCGACAGACTCCCGTTTTCCAGTAATGACAAGGCTGCTTTCGGCGGAGAGCAGGGGCAGGGCGAACAGCAGACCCGAGATAAACTGAGAGGAAATATCGCCCGGCAGGGTGAATCGACCAGCCGTGAGCTGTCCCGAAACGGTCAAGGTCTGCGTGGCTTCATCTCGCACGATGCGACAGCCGTGGGCGGTGAGTTCTCGTTCCAAGGCATCCATGGGGCGGTCGAATAGACGACCTGCCAGCTGGAAGGTGGCGGTTCTGCCCAGCGCCGCCGCCACGGGCAGGAGGAATCGAAGCGTGGAGCCGCTCTCGCCGCAATCCAGACGGCAGGGGTCGGCTGCATGGAAGGGCAGGGGCGTGACCAGATACCCCCCGTCCTGCCGTTTGATCTTCGCGCCCAAGCCAGCCAGACAGCGAACGGTGGCGGAAATGTCCGCAGAAATTGTTTCACAGGAAACAAAGGTCGAGTTTTGGCTGAGCGCCGCACACAGCAGCAGCCGATGCGCCGCCGATTTCGAGCCAATGGCGGCAAGCGTCCCAGAAATGCGGTGGGGTTGGAGCGTGACTGTCATGCCGTCACCCCCTGATGAAACCAAGAGAGCAGGTCGGGGACGGGGATGGGATGCAGAATGCTCTTGCCCCAAGCGGTGGGGACTACGAGCGTGAGCGTTTTTCCAGCTCGTTTTTTGTCCGACAGTGCCTTCAGATAGAGCGTTTCGGGAGAGAAGTCGGTGTGGGTGGGCAGCCCGAACCGATTCAAAAGCATACGCAGTCGTGGCAGGAGGTCAGCAGGACACAGCTCCCGTGCCATGGCGGCTCGTGTGATACAAGCCAGCCCAATCGCCACGGCACTGCCATGGGAGATGGTGTAGTCGCTGCACGCCTCCACGGCGTGTCCGATGGTATGCCCTAAATTGAGAAGCTGACGATTGCCCGTATCCCGTTCGTCCTGCTCGACCAAGTCCCGTTTTTGGGACACACAACGGGCGACAATGTCTTCGGATACGGTGCTTGGGTCGGCGGTCTCTAACAGCGTCAGGAGGGCGGGGTCGGAGAGCAGCCCGTATTTGATGACCTCGGCGTAGCCGTCGGACAGCACCGCAGCGGGGAGGGTTTGCAGGGTGTCTAAGTCGCAGAGGACGGCGGTCGGCTGGTAAAATGCACCGGCTAAATTCTTTCCGCCGTTTAGGTCAATGGCGGTCTTGCCCCCGACGGCGGCATCCACCATGGCAAGCAGGGTGGTGGGATATTGGAAAAAGGCGATGCCACGCAGAAAGGTGGCGGCGGCGAAGCCTGTCAAATCCCCGACCACCCCGCCGCCCAAGGCGAGCAGGGCATCGCTGCGGGTGAGTTGGTGGCTTGCCAGCGTTTCCAACAGGGATAAATAGGTTTCGCCGTTTTTGGAAGCTTCCCCCGCAGGGAAAACGAAGGAATGAACGGCAAAGCCGCCCTGTTCCAAGGTCTTTGTCACAGAATCGAGATAGAGCGGGGCGACGTTTGTATCCGAAACCACCACCAAGGTGCGCCCTGTCATTTGCGAAGCGACCGCTTCCCCCAGCTTAGACAGCAGTCCCTGCCCGATGCTTACGTCATAGGGGCGGCTTGTGTGAACGGTGACACGAGTCATGGCAGTTCCTCCTTGCATTTTCTGCCCTCCTCCAACAGCCGCCAAAGGGCGTCGCTGTCCTCGGCTTGGAGGGCGGTGCGGTAGGCTTGCAGGTTCTCAATGAGGGTATCGACCTCAAACAGCAGGTGGGTTCTGTTTTCCAAAAACAGCGCCGTCCAAAGCGTCGGATTCAGCCATGCAACACGGGTCATGTCCTTGTAGCTCCCAGCGGATACACCGTCGTTGTCTCGGGCGGTGGGGCTTTTCACAAAGGCATTGGAAACCACATGGGCAAGCTGAGAGGTGAACGCAATGCGTCGGTCGTGCTCGTCGGCGGTGGTGATGGAAAACCGCCCGAAGCCCACGGGGGCGAGCAGTGTTTTGGCTTGGTCAAACAGGCGAATGTCGTCAAAGACGGGGGGCACCAGCACCATGGGTGCGCCTTCAAACAAATCGGCACGGGCGGAGGCAAAGCCAGACTGATGGGTGCCTGCCATGGGGTGCCCGCCCAAGAAGCGGAAGCCGTATTGCTCTGCGAGCGGGAAGACTGCCTGACAAATGACGGATTTGGTTCCGGCACAGTCCATCACCATAGTATGGGGGGTGAGCAGCGGAGCCAGCCGCTCTATTTCCTGCACCACCGCTTCGGGATAGACCGCCAGAAGAAGCAAGTCGAGCGTGTTTAGGTCTGCGTCCATAAGAGGAGCTTGAATGGCTTGGGAGAGGACGGCAAAGTCCGTGACAAGCGGGTCGGCATCCCGTCCCAGCACGGTAATGGCGGGATCACGAGAAAAGGCCTTAGCCAAGGAGCCGCCAATCAGCCCCAAGCCGATGATGCCAACGGTCATTTTGCAATCACCTCTCGAATCTGTCGGATTTTTCGGGCGGTTTCGGCGAACTGCTCAGGGGTCAGGGATTGTGCCCCGTCGCAGAGGGCGTGGACGGGGTCGTTGTGGACTTCAATCATGATGCCGTCGGCACCGGCGGCGGCGGCGGCCATTGCCATCGGCTCGACCAAATTGGCGTGACCGGTGGCGTGGCTGGGGTCGACCACCACGGGCAGGTGGGTCAGCTCCTTCAAAACGGGAATGGCGGAGAGATCCAAGGTGTTTCGCGTGTAGGTGCTGTCATAGGTGCGGATGCCACGCTCGCAGAGAATGACCTTTTCGTTGCCGCTTGCCATGATATATTCGGCGCTCATCAGCAGCTCCTTGACGGTGCCGGCAATGCCACGCTTGAGCAAAATGGGTTTATCGGTCTTGCCCAATTCCTTGAGCAAATCAAAGTTTTGGGTGTTGCGTGCCCCGACCTGAATCACGTCCACCTCTTCAAAAAGCGGCAGGGTACGAATGTCCATCAGCTCGGTGACGATGGGCAGACCGGTGTTCTTTTTGGCTTCGAGCAGCAGGCGAATGCCGTCCTCGCCCAGACCTTGAAAGTCATAGGGGGAGGTGCGGGGCTTGAATGCACCGCCACGCAGGAAGTCTGCCCCCGCCTTTTTGACCTCTTGGGCGACAAAGGTGATTTGCGCTTCCGTTTCCACGGAGCAGGGGCCTGCAATCAGGGCAAATTTTCCGCCGCCCAGTGCGGCGTTCCCAACGTGGATGATGCTGTCCTCGGGGTGGAATTTACGGTTGACCGCCTTGAAGGGGTCGGAAACACGGGTGGCGGAGCTGACGATATCCAAGCTCCGCAGCATATCGATATCCACCTTAGCGGTGTCACCGATCAGCCCCAAAACGGTCTGGTATTTGCCCACAGAGATGTGTACGCCCAAGCCCTGCTCCTCGAGCCAGTGAATGAGGTGCTCGGTGCGTTCCTGAGAGGCGTTTGGTTTTAATACGGTAATCATAAAAAGCGCTCCTTTTTTGAGGTTAGAAAATAAAAAGGGTGCCGCACAGAATGGAATCTGTGCGGCACCCTTGGCGTTCTAAAGAAAAGAGAAAGAACGATGTGGCGACCTCTGATTTATACAGCACAAATAACCATTACTTGATCCCGTTTTCGGTAAAAAAGTAATAGTATGCAAAAAAGGTATTCATGCTGATTGCCTTATGCTGTGCCATAGCCGCTTCCGTCCTTTCGATTTGTTTACGGGGGTATTCTATCACGTCTGCTCCCTCACGTCAAGCGGCTGCAAAGAATAAGGTTTCTACAGGGTGTCTCCACCCACACGGAGTCATTGACAAAATGATGATTTATGGTATGATAGAAAAGAACAAAAGCGAAAACCGTGGATGATATACGATAAGAAACGCAAGGAAAAAGCGCCGCTTTTTCCTTGCGTTTTCTTGCTTATAATAAGTAGGGGCGAACTGCGTTCGCCCGTCAGGTATAAACGGGGTGGGTGGAAAC
>CAYQRI010000123.1:0-4356 GCA_964420085.1 uncultured Ruminiclostridium sp. | reverse complement strand
GTCTTAGCCAGCGGCGAGACGGCTCGGGCGCTTAGCCTTATCACGCCTCGCACGTCTCGCTGCTCACGGCTCTAAGCCCCTCCGACTGCACAGAAAGCTGCGAAAATCCCCTGCGGGGCTTCCCTCCGCTTTCTGCTCCGCTGCGGGTCTTAGCCCGTGGCGAGACGGCTCGGGCGCTTAGCCTTGAAAATATTCCGATTCCCGATACTGTATCGCTTCCGCTAGATGTGTGGATAAAATGTCGGCAGAGCCGTCCAAGTCCGCAATCGTGCGGGCGACCCGTAAAATACGGTCATAGCTTCGTGCCGTGAGTCCCATGTGCTCGTAAGCACCCTTCATCAGCTTCTCCCCCGCCGCATCTAAGGTGCAATAGGTGCGAAGCTCCTTCTGCCCCATGTCCGCATTGCAGGCAGAGCGTCCGTCCTCAAATCGCTTGCTCTGTACCAAGCGCGCCGTCGTGACCCGTGCCCGAATATCAGCAGAGGACTCCCCCGGACTGCGGTCGGACAGCGCTTCAAATTCCAACGCAGGCACCTCTGCATAGAGATCAATGCGATCCAGCAGCGGCCCCGAAAGCTTGCTCAAATAGCGTTTGACCTCGTTCGGGGCACAGCGGCACCGCCCCGACGGATGCCCATACCAACCACATTTACAAGGGTTCATGGCACAGACCAGCATAAACCGACAAGGATAGGTCTCCGATGCCGCCGACCGCACCACGGAGATTTTTCCCTCCTCCATCGGCTGGCGCAGCACCTCCAAGACATCCTTACGGAATTCGGGCATCTCATCCAAAAACAAAACGCCGTGGTGTGCCAACGAAATTTCGCCCGGCTTGGGGTACGGATTGCCGCCCCCCGCCATACCCACGGAGGACACCGTGTGGTGCGGCGAACGGAAGGGGCGGTCAGACAACAGCGGACGCTCCTTGGAGGTCAGCCCCATCACCGAATGCACTTGGGTCGATTCCAGCGCCTCCCAACGGGTCATGGGCGGTAAAATCGACGGCAACCGACGGGCAAGCATACTCTTGCCCGAGCCGGGCGGGCCAATCATCAGGACATTATGTCCGCCCGCTGCGGCGATTTCCAGCACCCGCTTCACCTGCTCCTGTCCCCGTACCTCCGCAAAATCGGGCAGCGGCAGGGCATTGCTCTTGTCCTTCCAGACAGGGGCGGGGGCAATCTTCTTGTGCCCTGACAAATGGTCTGCCAGCTGCTCCACCGTTTCCACAGGATACACGGTCAGTCCCTCCGCCAAGGTCGCCTCGGACGCACTGTCCGCCGGGACAAATAACGAACGGATACCCGCTCGCTTTGCCGCCAACGCCATGGGCAGCATTCCCGTCACAGGGCGAAGTGTGCCGGAAAGGGAAAGCTCCCCCACAAAGGCACTGTCCCCTTCGTCCTTCCAGACAAGCTGACCGCCTGCCGTCAAGATGCCCAGCAGGATCGGCAGGTCATAGACCGTGCCCGATTTCCTCAGATTGGCAGGTGCAAGGTTCACCGTGATGCGCCCCACGGGAAAGGCATAGCCGCTGTTTTTCACCGCCGCCCGCACCCGCTCCCGTGCCTCCTTCACCGCCGCATCGGGCAGACCGACGATATCGAAATTGGGCAGTCCCCCGGCAAGGTCGCATTCCGCCGTGACCTCATACCCGGAAATGCCCTGCACACCAAGGGATCGAATTTTATATAGCATGGGTCGGTTCCCCCTCTTTCTCTCTCGGTTTCTCCCCTTCATCATGCCACAAAATTCGCTTTCATACAAGGGAAAGATAGCATACCCACAGAAATCATTGATTCACGGGGAGCGGCGGGCGAAGCGCCCGAGCCGTCCCGCCACGGGCTAAGACCCGAAGCGGAGCAGAAAGCGGAGGGAAGCCCCGCAGGGGATTTTCGCAGCTTTCTGTGCAGTCGGAGAGGCTTAGAGCCGTGAGCAGCGGGACGTGCGAGGCGTGACAGGCGGCCAAAGGCCGCTGTTAATTCGAGTTCGTACCTTTGGAGGTTAATATAGTCATGCGCCCGGTATGAGGTAGACGGTTGCCTGACCTGTGTAGGGGCGAACTGTGTTCGCCCGTCAGGCCTTAAGCGGGCGGATTGGAGCGGCGGGCGAACGCAGTTCGCCCCTAAAGGGGTTCTTTGCTTCCTTTAAGTGGGTGCTGCCCTTGCGGGCGGATATGGTATCCGCCCCTACAGGAGCTCTTTACTTCCTCTAGCCCGCTGTTTTTATGCAAAGCCAATACCGGGAACATCAGTCGATTGAACCACAAAGGTACGAACTCGAATGAGGGGCGGCGCTTCGCCGCCGGGCTTCGCCCGCCGCCGTAAAAAGTTTTTTGGAATACGGAAAACCCCGTGCGTTTTTCTTTTAAATGTGGTAAGATGAAAGGAACCGATTTTGGGACGTTCTTAACGCCCCCGCTCTGGCGAAAGGAGTCTGCTTGCATGAAAAAATCATGGATTCTGCCCGGTGCCGCCGTCCTCGGCGGTCTCATCGGACTTTTTGTACGTCACCGCTACCTCACCACCGGCTTCGAGCCGGGTACCGGTCTGCCCGTAGAGGGCTTGCCGATTACCACTCTCAGCTGGGCGATTGTGGCAATCGTCGTGCTGGCTTTGGCAGCACTGAGCTATCCAAAGCCCGCCCGCTCCTTCGAAAAACAATACACCGCCGCCTTTCAGCCAACCGGCTTCCTCTCCCTCACCCTGCGGTTCGCTGCTATGGCGCTGCTTCTCCTCGCCGGCTTCTGTAACATCGAAGCCTATCTCACCACCTACCTGCCCACCGGCCTGCGGAGTCTGCCCATCGCCCGTCCCATTCTGGGCGTGCTGGCGCTCCTTTCCGCCGCCGGACTTTACTTCACCATTTTGGAGATGAAGAAAAAGAAGGAAGTCAGCAGCGTTTGGCTCACCCTGCCCGGCTTCACCTGCGGTCTCTGGGTCATGGCAAGCTACCAAACATGGGCGCAGGACCCCGTTCCCACCCGCTATCTCTGCTCCCTTCTCATCGTCCTTTTGTCGCTCATTTCCTGTTCCCTTTCCGCAGGCTTTGCCTTTACCAAGGGCAAGGTGCGGCGGACACTTTTTGTCAGTGCCACTGCCGCCAGCCTGTGTTTGATGGCTTTGGGGGACGGTCTGCCCCTCTATGACCTGACGCTCGTCCTTGCCATGCTGTTCTACCTGCTCTCTATGACCGCATCCTTGGCAGAACACGCCGCAATACCCGCACTGCCCGACGGCGGCTGCAACCCCCAAGGGGGCGGCTGCTCGGGCTGCTCCGGCTGCTCTAAGCCTGACGGCTCCCATCCTTCCTAAAACAAAACCACGGAGGTTATTCTACTATGGAACAAAAGAAATTTTATATCACCACCCCGATCTACTATCCCTCGGATAAGCTCCACATCGGGCACACCTACTGCACCGTCGCCACCGATGCCATGGCACGCTATAAGCGCCTGTGCGGCTATGACGTGCTGTTCCTCACCGGCACCGATGAGCACGGACAGAAAATCGAGGATAAGGCCAAGGAGGCCGGTGTCACCCCGCAGGAATTTGTGGACAACATCGTCACCGGTGAGCGGGGCGTTCTGGATCTCTGGAAGCTCATGAACATCTCCAACGACCGCTTCATCCGTACCACCGATGATTACCACGTCGCCGCCATTCAGAAAATCTTCAAGAAGATGTACGAAAAGGGCGACATCTATAAGGGCAAATACACGGGCAAATACTGCAAGCCCTGTGAATCCTTCTGGACGGAAAGCCAGCTCGTGGACGGCAAGTGCCCCGACTGCGGCAGACCCGTGCAGGATGCCGAGGAGGAAGCCTACTTCTTCCGCCTTTCCAAATATGCAGAGCCTGTCCGCAAGCTCTTGGAGGATACCGATTTCCTCCAGCCCCGTTCCCGTGTCCATGAAATGGTCAACAACTTCATCAAGCCCGGCTTAGAGGATTTGTGCGTTTCCCGCACCTCCTTCTCTTGGGGCGTGCCCGTGGACTTCGATCCCGGTCATGTGGTCTACGTTTGGGTGGATGCACTCTTTAACTATACCACAGCCTTGGGGCTTTTTAATGATAAATACAACGACTACGATCACTATTGGCCCGCCGATTATCACTTCGTGGGTAAGGAGATTGTCCGTTTCCACTCCATCATCTGGCCTGCCATGCTCATGAGCATGGAGATGCCCCTGCCCGCCCATGTGTTCGGACACGGCTGGCTGCTGCTCGACGGCGGCAAGATGTCCAAGTCCAAGGGCAACGTGGTAGACCCCTACGTTTTGGCAGAAAAGTTCGGCGTGGATGCCCTGCGCTTCTTCCTGATGCGCACCTTCCCCTTCGGCTCCGACGGCAA
>CAYQRI010000122.1:0-4373 GCA_964420085.1 uncultured Ruminiclostridium sp. | reverse complement strand
CCATCTCGCGCTCGTGATGGCGGATGTCTCCGGCAAGGGCGTGCCCGCGGCACTCTTTATGGTCATCGCCAAAACACTCTTGAAAAACTGTGCCCAGACGGGCGCAAACCCCAAGGCAATTTTGGAAAAGGTCAACAATCAGCTCTGCGAAAACAACGAGGCCGAGTTGTTTGTCACCGTTTGGATGGGTATTTTGGAGCTATCCACGGGCAAGCTCGTCGCCACCAACGCAGGGCATGAATATCCCGTGCTGAAAAAAGCGGGCGGAGACTATGAGCTCATCCACGACAAGCACGGCTTTGTGCTCGCCGGTATGGAAGGCTCTCGCTACAAGGAATATGAGCTGCAGCTCGACCCGGGCGATAAGCTCTATCTTTACACCGACGGCGTCGCCGAGGCTACCGACGCAAACAACGAGCTCTATGGCACCGACCGTATGCTGGATGTTTTAAACCGCAATCAGGATGTGTCCTGCGAGACACTGCTCTTAAATGTCAAGGAGGATATCGACCTGTTTGTCGGCGAGGCACCGCAGTTTGATGACATTACCATGCTGGCTTTGGAGGTGCGGAAGCAGGACGATGGAATGAAAAAACTGAATCTGAAACCCACGCTGGAAGTGATGGGCGAGGTCACCGCCTTTGTGGAGCAGGAGCTGGAAAGCGCCGGCGTTTCTATGAAGGTGATGGCACAAATGAATATTGCCGTGGATGAAATTTTCTCCAACATTGCCCGCTATTCCAACGCAAGCGACGCCACTGTGGGCGTGTGCGTGGAGGAGGGACAGGTGACTCTGCGCTTTGCCGACAACGGCATCGCCTATAACCCCATGGAGAAGCCGGACCCGGATATCACGCTCTCCGCAGAGGAACGGGACATCGGGGGACTTGGGATTCTGATGGTGAAAAAATCCATGGATGCCGTGGAATACCAATACCACGACGGACTCAATATTTTAACCCTGACCAAGCGGATTTGAGGGGGGCGTATTTCCGCAGTGCGGATACATGGAACCGGAGAATTCAATCGCAACGAGGAGGAATTTTGATGAAAAGAAGCATCTCCCTTGTGTTGGTACTTGTGCTGGCACTTTCTCTGGCCGCCTGTGGGCAGAGCAACGGGAAAACCGAAACCCAAACCCCGCCGCCCGCCGCCCCGCAGGAAATTTCGTGGGATACCAGCGGCATCTATCCGAACACGGAGGCGTTTGAAGCGGAGCTTTCCAAGGTGGAGGACGGCATTGCCGACCTCGCCGCTCTGCGTGGTAAGCTGAACACCGTGGAGGGCGTGGTCGCTTATTATGACACGCTCGATCAAGTGAATAATTATTATTTGGGCAGACTTTCCGCCTATACAACACTACTGATTCAAAAGGATCAGTCCGACAGTAAAGCGAAGGAGCTGGAAGGGAAGGTCAACAATTTAGCACAGAAGCTTGGAACAGAGACCGCCTTCGCTTTGCCGGAGCTTTTTGCCAACAGCGAAAGCTTTTTGGATAAGCTCGCAGCAGAGCCCCGTATGGAGCCGTATCGCCTGTGGTTCTCCCGTGACCGTGCCGCTCGTGCACACACCCTTCCGGAAGAGCAGGAGCAGCTTTTGCAGCCTCTTTATCAAATGCGAGATGGTGCGGCGTCTCTCTACAACTCGCTCATCTACAGTGATATGCAATTCCCCACCGTCAAATTCCCGGACGGCACGGAGGGGAAAGCGGACGAGAACAGCTATCCCGTTGCATGGGACCCGACCTATTCGCAGGAATTCCGTCTGGAATATTACAACAAAATGATGGGTGCCTATGGGCAATATCGCAACACCCTTGCCCAGAATATGCAAAACTTCTACACCGCCGTGACCCAAAGCGCTGCCGCGCACGGCTATGCCTCTGCACTGGAGGCGGATTTGGCACCCGTGCAAACACCCCTCGCAGTGTACGACAGCATTCTGGATGCGGCCGCACAGGCAGAGCCATCCTTGGAACGCTATTACGAACGTCTCAAAAAAACGCTGGGCGTGGAAACGCTGTATGGCTTTGAAACCAATGCCCTCGCTGTGGTCGATCCCGGCACCACCTATCCCTACGAGGACGCAAAGATCCTCGTCAAAGCTGCGCTGGCACCCCTTGGAGAGGCGTATGCCAAAAAGCTGGACGTGATGCTGACAAAGGACGCCATTGATGTCTATCCCGCTGAAAACAAGTACGGCGGTGCCTTTACGACAGATGTGCCCGGTGCTCACCCCTATATCCTCTGCAACTACACGGAGGACTATCACAGCGTCAGCACCTTGGCACACGAGCTTGGCCATGCTGTGTATATGATGGAGGCAGGGGCACAGGAGACGTATTACGGAAAAAATCCGGGCGAGCTTACCCATGAAGTGACCAGTGCACTCAATCAACTGCTTCTTTCTGACTACATGATAAAAAATGCAAAAACAGACGAAGAACGGGCGTATTTCGCCGCCCAACAGCTGGCAGATCTCAACAGTACATTCTTCACACAAGTACTTTTTGCAGATTTCCAGAAAAAGCTGGTGGAGGAAATTGAAAACGGCGGGACACTCACCCCCGATAAGCTGGATGAGCTGTGGCTGCTTGCCACAAAGGAGAATTTTGGAGAGGACTATACGGCTACGGAAACCTATCAAAACGGCTGGATACGGGTTCCTCATTTCTATCAGGGCTTCTATGTCTATCAGTATGCCGTAGGGATGGCCGCCGCCTGCAACATTGCAGACCGTATACAGGCAGGCGATCCCGATGCCGTGAAGGACTATTTAGCATTTTTACAGGCGGGTGACAGCGGAAATCCTGTGGAATTGCTGAAAATCGCCGGAGTGGATAGTTCAAACGGAAGCTATGTTTCCGCCTTTACGCAGCGCTTTGATCGCCTGCTCACAGAACTTGAAACAGTAAAATAAGAGGGAATACCATGCAATATAGAAAAGTATTTGTCCTGACCCTTGCGCTGATGCTGTGTGCCCTGAGCAGCTGTACCCCCGGCACCACACCCACCCACAAGCTGACCGCAGAGGAGGCGGAGCGTGCAAACACCATCGCCCACCTGCTGGAGGGACATAAAACCGTCACTTATGCCCAACTGGATTACATTGGCGGAAACACCATCCATAAAACCTTCTATCAGGATGCGGCGGGGAATTGCTGTCTCACCGAGGAGGATACCGGCTATCAGATTTACAGCACCAATGCCGGCACATTCCAGCACAGTAAGGATGGCTCCCGGTATTTCCTCTACGCACAGGCGGACAGATTCCTCTCTGATGCCACACTCGTTGTAGAGGATGGTGCCTTTACCACCCAAACCGTCGATCAGGCGGGGAATTTCGTCTGTGAGTCGATACGGAACATTGACCAGGCATATGCCGATGCACTCTCTGAAAACTGGGAAGTGACCACGGAAGATCAAATGGTCACAACTACAGTCTTTGCACCCGATGACTTGCGTGTCCTCGCCTTGGATTACGTCCTGCGCCACCCGGATGGGTCGGAGTCTAAAATTGCCTCCGGGGTGGTGCTGTACGATCAGGCAGTCTCCCACACCGATGCCGTACAGGACTATCTGGACAAAGACAAGCACCGTGTCACCCTAAAGCTGCCCGACGGCAGCGTGCGAGTTGCCGCCATCCCTGACGGGGAACCCTTTACTTGGTACTGCGATGAGGGCGAAGGGCTCTATCGGGACGAGAACGGCGCACTGCCACTGCCGGAGGAAGCCGAGCCGGTGGTGGGAGATTTGACGCTCTATTGCTTACCAAAGAAATAAGATCAAGAGAAAAAAGGAAAAATGAATATGAAAAAAAGGGCCGTTTGCAACAAACAAACCTGCGCAAGAGCGCTGGCATTGGCGCTTACCGTGCTGACGCTCCTTACCCTGTTGCCAGGCTGTGGCGCCAAGGAAAAACCTGCCGTGACCGAGGCCTCACAGATGAACGATGCCGCCTTTACCATCGGCGTACCCATTGCGTCCACGGCGGCAAATGAGGCGAGAAGTGCCTTGCCCAATGCCAAAATCAATGAATACAACAGCTTGGCAGATGCTTATCTGGCGGTTCAACAGGGGAAGGTAGATGCCTTTGCCTTTGACCGAAATGTGCTGCAATTTACCATTGCAAAGGGATTAGATGGCGTGAAGCTGCTTCCGGGTGACGTCGGCGGGAGCGAGGATGTCGCCGTCGGCATTTCCCCAAAATCCAAGATCCCCGATTTGCAGCAGAAAATCAACGACTGCTTGGTAGAGCTGGACGCCGATGGAACACTCGACGAGATGTTTACCCGTTGGGTGATTGATGCCGACGACACCATGCCCGAGATTCCCAAGCCCGAAAACCCCACCGGAACCCTTGTGGTGGGCACC
>CAYQRI010000121.1:0-4437 GCA_964420085.1 uncultured Ruminiclostridium sp. | reverse complement strand
CTGCTCATTCCCCCCATCGGCATTGCCTGCATTCTCATCGGACTGTATATGCGTGGGCACGCCATGACAGTGGAGGAAATCTCCGCCCTGCAGGCGATGGGGCAAGCGATTCCGGAGGGGATGCTCCAGCTGGATTCCACAGCGCAGGTGTTCCCCGTTTTCGTGGTAAATTTCATGCCCAAGCTGCTGGGCGGCATCGTGCTGGGAACGCTGTTCGTGACCGTGGTCGGCGGCGGCTCCGGCTTGGCGCTGGGGATGGCATCCATTTTGGTGACCGATATCTTTGTCCATAAAAATGAGCGTGTCAAAGAATCTCGCCTGAATCTGATTGTGACCCGTGGTACCATCTTGATTATTCTGGTGGTTGCGGCAGTCGTTGCAATCTTGGTGCCGGGTGCGATGATCAACGACTTCGGCTTCCTCTCCATGGGCCTGCGTGGTGCGGTGGTCTTCCTGCCCATGTGCGGCGGTTTGTGGTTCATCGGAAAAATTCCAAAGCGCTATGCCTTTGCCTCTGTGGTTGCAGGTCCCGTGGCAGTTTTGGTGGGCAATTTCCTGCCCTTGCCCTTTGACTCTCTGTTTTTGGGCATGGCGGTCTGCCTAGTGATTATGGTATGCGGCTTTGCAGCACGGCGCAAAGCGTCTGCATCGTCCTTGATATAACATAAAAAAAGCGACTCGGACTGTCTGTTTGGCAAACGGCAGCTCGGGTCGCTTTTTTCTATACAGAGAAATGGATGACAAAGCTTGGGTTTCTATGCTATACTATCCAATAATATGCTAGGTTACCATGCGGAAAGGATGTGCCGGTTATGTTGGGTGCTTTGATTGGCGATATTGTTGGCTCGGTTTATGAATGGAGAAATTGCAAGAGCAAGGAATTTCCTTTCTTTCAGCCGGATTGCCGTATGACAGACGACAGTGTGATGACGGCGGCGGTCGCCTCCGCTCTCCTGCAAACCGATCCCTCGGATGAGGAGGGTTTTCGGAATACACTGGTGAGTGAAATGCAGCGCTTGGGACGGATGCACCCAAGAGCAGGCTACGGCGCCCGCTTCGAGCGATGGCTTCAGGCGGAGGAGCCGCAGCCCTACCATAGCCTAGGAAACGGGAGCGGGATGCGGGTTTCGCCCGTGGCCTGGGTGGCAGATTCTATGGAGCAGTGCCAGCGCTTGGCTCGTATCTCCGCAGAGGTGACCCACAACCACCCCGACGGCATTGCCGGCGCCTTGGTTGTCGCCGGTGCGGTCTATCTTGCCCGTATGGGCGAGAGCAAGGAAACGATTCGGGACTATATCACCCAATACTATCCCCTCGACTTTACCTTGGATGCGATTCGGGAGGACTATGCCTTTGATGTGACCTGTGCCGGAAGTGTCCCGCAGGCAATGGAAGCCTTTTTGGAAGCGACAGACTTCGAAGACACCATCCGCAACGCCATTTCCATCGGCGGCGACAGCGATACCATTGCGGCGATGGCAGGTGCCGTTGCGGCGGCATTCTATGGCGTGCCACGGGAAATTCGCACGGAAGCACTGAATTTCATTGACGGTGAGATACGGAATATTTTCGACCGCTTTATCGAGCGATATTAAGGGGAGTCGTTATGTCAAACACAACCTTATGCTATATCGAGCGGGACGGGCAATATCTGATGCTTCACCGTGTGAAGAAGAAAAACGATATCAACCACGACAAATGGATTGGCATCGGCGGGAAATTTGAGGACAAGGAAAGCCCCGAGGACTGCCTGCTTCGTGAGGTGAAGGAGGAGACGGGGCTGACTCTGACGGAGTATCGCTATCGTGGTCTGGTCACGTTTGTATCCGACCGCTGGGTCACGGAATATATGCACCTGTTCACCGCCACAGCCTTCACGGGTACCTTAGGCGAATGCACAGAGGGCAATCTGGAATGGGTGAAGAAGGAGGCGGTACAGTCGCTTCCCATCTGGACAGGGGACAAAATCTTTTTGGATTTGCTGACCCAAGAGGTGCCGTTTTTCTCCCTCAAGCTCTGCTATGCGGGGGATACCCTCATGGAAGCGGTGCTCAATGGAACACCGCTTTCGCTGGAGGGCTTTTAGGCTGATTGACGGCTTACACACTGTAGAAGAACGGAAGCTCGTGGATCAGTTCTCCGATTTCGGACTCACCATAGACCGTAATTCCCTTGGATTTTAAAAGCTGGGCGGTCAGACCATCGCCCTCTGTGAGGGTGCCGCTAAAGGTGCCGTCATAGATTTTTCCGCTGCCGCAGGAGGGGCTGCGCTCCTTGAGTAAGGCCACTTTACAGTGATAGAGATCGGCCAGCCGCAGTACCTCCGCTGTGCCACGGATAAAGGCCTCGGTGACATCTGTGCCGTCCTTGGTGACGACGTGGTTTCCCTGTCGCTCTGCCGGCGTGCGGGGGATGGGAAGTCCGCCGAATAGCTCGGCACAAACCGGAATGCAGGTGTGTTTTTTTAAGAGCTGCTTGAGCTGCGGCAGCTCGTTCGACTGTCCGTCATAGCGGCAGCCAACCCCCAAAAGACAGGCGCTCACCAGTAATTTCATGCGGCACCGCCATCATTTCCCGCAAGACGTTCTGTCCACTCCGCTTCTCGAAAGCCCACCAGAACCTCGGCTTCGGTGACCAGAAGCGGACGCTTGACCAGCATCCCGTCAGAGGCGAGAAGGGCATATTGCGCCGCTTCGTCCATGTCCGGCAGCTTTTTGGAAAGACCTAGGGCACGGTAAAGCTGACCGCTGGTATTGAAAAATTTTTTTAAAGGCAAGCCGCTGCGTGCGTGCCAGCGTTGTAATTCCTCTATGGTTGGATTTTCCTCCTTGATATCCCGTTTGGTGACGGGAATTCCGTGTGCTTCTAACCAAGCTTCTGCTTTTTTACAGGTTGAGCAACGAGGATAACAGACAAATAGCATACAAAAAAACCTCCTTAGATTGTCCTGCGTTTTAAGGGTGCTTTCATCATATAGAAAACAGACGAAAATTGCAATCCCCTGCACGGAATACAAGCGGCGAGGGGTTACATGAAATAGAAAGGTGTGAGAAAATGAAGAAAAGAGTGCTGGCCATCCTGTGTGTCTTGGTGTTATCACTGCCCCTTTTTGTGCAGTCCTCCGCTGCATCAGGACAGCTTTTTTTCCTTTCCCTGAATGACACCCTCCCCACCAACACATTACAGACAACCCCAATAGAATATGGGGGCTGGATTTATGTTCCCACCACGGTCTTTAACAGCCGTGTCACAGGTACGCATTTCTCCATCTACTATGGCCTGACAGAAGAGAATGAATCCTTAATTTTTTACAACCTTTCCGGAAAAACCTTGACCTTTAACCTAGAGGAGGGTACTGCCGTGACAGAAAGCGGTGAGCGGCCGGTACCCGCCTCTGTGCTTCGTCAAAATGGGATTTATTATGTTCCGGTTTATCCCATCTGCCGCCATTTTGGATTGGGCTACGCTTATTACAATACAGAATATGGACCACTTTTGCGGATTAAGGATCAAAATGTTGTTTTGAGCGATTCTCTGTTTTTAAGCTCCATCGGTGACCTGATGCGGTCGAGAATCAATGCTTACTATGCCCAAAACAATCCGCCCACCCCACCCCCGACAACCACAACAACCCCCTCCGTTCCACCCCCCACCCCCATACCGGAGGTGCCGGAAACCCCGGCGTCGCCGCCTGTCTTTCCACTTTCTGTAGGGCTGCGTGCCACCGCAAAAACGGATGTGACCGGCAGCCTGAATGCCCTTGGTGCGGTTTCTGCATCGGCGGTCGTGTTTTTTCCCGCCGATGCCGTCGCAGACTGCACCCAGCAGCTTCGTCAGGTGGCAGGACGTGGGCATCAGGTCGGACTGATTCCCACAGGTAACTCAGCGCAGGAGCGACAAAACAGCGTAGAGACCGGGCGTGCATTGGTGGCACGCATTCTCAGGCAGGAAACTTGGTTTGTGCTCGGGCAGGATAAAGCCCTCAGCGATGCCGGATACTTGTGCTGGCAGCCCACGCTTTCCCTCTCTGCAAGGAAGGATGTCACCGACCTATATACAACCATCATCGAAACAGCAGAGAGCCAAAACGGTCGATATCGTGTTTTGCTGGAGGCAGATACACCCATTGCCACGCTATCTGGTGTATTAAATCAACTGAAAAAAGATGGAGATACCTTCCGCTCCACCCGAGAAACCGAGTATTGATACCACAGAGAGACCGACCACACCGTGCTTTTCTTCCAAAGAAAATGCCGGTGCGGTCGGTCTTTCTTCGCCCTTTTGACGAAAGTGATGAATTCTGAAAAAAATTTTGGAAAAGGGCTTGCAATTATTCTTTGCTGTGTTATTATGTTAGTACTTTATTACGATAGAGTATTAAACAATGCGAAATCGAGACAGGAGAGTTAAAAAATGAAAAAGTTACTTGCTATGCTG
>CAYQRI010000120.1:0-4469 GCA_964420085.1 uncultured Ruminiclostridium sp. | reverse complement strand
ACTGGGCGTATCACGGCACCGCCGTGGCACCTTGGGTGGCACAGTTCGCCTTCGGCTTTTATAGCGTGATGCTCACCTCCACCGTTTTGGGTCTTGTCACCATGGCACTGTGTAAGCCCCGCTCGTGGTGTGTCTATTGCCCCATGGGAACCATGACGCAGATGATCTGCAAGGCGAAATATAGTAAAGAGAAGCGGTGAGTCCAAACAAGGGGGACTCGGCACTTTTTCCTGGGGCAGGGTTGTTCAGCTTTTGCAGGAATCCACGCAAGACAAATATGCCTTCCACTGGAGATGGTTTCAAGCTGTGGATAACCCGTCGTTTCTGCGGCTTGTTATGCTACTTTCCGTGCGGCTCTCTTTGCCGACAAATTTTTATTGTGGTACTCATCAATGAAATGGGACCACAAAAAGCGGACGCGGTCATTACTGACTACGTCCGCTTTTCTGTCTTTTTGCAAGGAGCTTTTTTACAGTCCCTGTTATTTAAAAAGAGTCCTATCTATGAAAGATAGGACTCTGATGGCAACAAGATTGATTTCGGTCTTCATGAAAACAGCTTCAAAACGAACCCATCTCAAATGTGCTCCGACGTTCATCGAGAGACTCGACCTCCCAACCCTGTCGCATACTATAGTATATGCAAAATCATGATTTGTCAACACAAATGTTGACCTAAATTATAAATATAATTATGGGATCAATTTTAATCCATACTTTCTCTCTAGCTTCATACCACCATCATACGCATTTTTTAAGACAGTATCTTTGAATGATTTGTGTTTAGGATTCAATTTTGCACATTTTCGCGCAAAAGTATTCGGAATAAAATCAGCTAACTGCAACCCAGCAACATTCTCATTTTTAGATTGAAAGTCAATGCCGCTTATGTGTGTCTGAAAACAATGTGAAGTATAATACATGGTTCCTAACGCTGCCAACTCATAAAATCTTTGCCGCAATGGTTGATTTCCTGGTTCTTGCAATGATTCGTAACATATGCAACCATTCGCATTGTTTTTGATTAAAAAATGGCAATAATTTTCAAATAACATCTGTATCGCAATAGTAAGGTTATCGTTAACTTCTCCTGGATATAATTTTGAAAGTTCCGATTTGTCGAGGCACACGCACATTGTCTCAATATTATTTTGTTTTAGTATACGAGACAAGCCAGTATATAGATGGTTACTAATACTCTTTTGTCTAAATATATTGTATTGCTTATTTGATGTTCTTCCATTGCGCTGAACTTCTGTAATTTCTTTTTCATGTAGAATAAATTGTTGTGCATTAGGGTTGCCATCCCACAGACCGTTTTTCAAGACATTGAGATCTGATTCAACTTTACCCTCTTGCACTTGGTTGATTATAACCCCACCGATAGCAAAGAAACGGTCGCCTTTTTTCGTAAAAGTTTCGCTTTCATCTAAATACAAAGTATATTGATTCATCATACCACCACATTTCTAAGCATTATGTCATGATACACCATATCAATTGAAAATACCACTAGAAATTTCTCAAATCATAGAAATTTTGGATTCGTTATCTGTGGATTTTGTACGGAATGAAAGCACCCAGCTTTGCAGCCTTTGGGAAGTTCATTCAAGCAATCAATGCCTATCTCTTTCAATCCGAGGGCGTTGACCTATCTCATGTGTACATCGACGGGACAAAGATGAACCTCGATTCCCAAAGGCAGCGCAGAC
Source organism: uncultured Ruminiclostridium sp. (assembly GCA_964420085.1). Classification (GTDB taxonomy): domain Bacteria; phylum Bacillota; class Clostridia; order Oscillospirales; family Oscillospiraceae; genus Evtepia. The sequence continues at coordinate 2,758 of CAYQRI010000120.1, read as the reverse complement.
GGTGGAACCCAACCCAGGTAGGTGTGACCCTCTACCTCTGTAGGGCAAGGGCTCTGCTCTTGCCGCCCCAGCGGGCGAAAAAATGAAAATTCCGCCTTCACACAAAGCGACAGAAACAGTCCCCCTCTTTTCGGTATCCTAAGAGCACCAACAAAAGGATAGCTGAAAAGAGGGGTTTTTTATGTCACACAGCTTTTTTAGTGATACCCTCCCGAATGTTCTCGCCACCCTGGGGACAACCCAAGAGGCAGGACTTTCGGCAGAGGATGTCAGACGCCGCCGTGTACAATACGGCGAAAACAAATTGCAGGAAGGAAAACGAGCGGGGCTGCTGCTCCGCATCCTGTATCAGCTCAAGGACCCAATGATCCTGGTACTGCTGGTCGCCGCCGCCCTCTCCTTTTTTACCGGCGGCGGAGAGGACTGGCTGGATGCCGGCATTATTTTGCTCATCGTTGTGGTGAATACGCTCATCTCCGTTTCGCAGGAGGACAGCGCCCAAAAGGCACTCTCCGCCCTGCAAACCCTTTCTGCGCCCCATGCAAGAGTCATTCGGGACAAAGAGGAGCAAACGGTAGCCGCAGCCGATTTGGTGCCGGGCGATATTGTTCTTCTGGAAGCGGGCGACTACATTCCCGCAGACGGACGCATCCTTTGGGAAGCCGCCCTGCAAACCGATGAATCGGCCATGACGGGCGAATCACTCCCCGTCCACAAGCGCAGCGGGAGCGGGATGCCACCCGATACACCCTTAGCAGAACGAAAAAACATGGTCATCGGCGGTACCGTCGTGACAGGCGGGCGGGCTCGTGTGGTCATCACCGCCACGGGTATGGAAACCGAAATGGGGAAAATCGCCGGTCTGCTGCTCAATCAATCGCAGAGCGAAACGCCCTTGCAGCATAAGATGAAGGAGGTCTCCAAGGTTCTCTCTCTGGTCTGCCTTGGCGTGTGTGCGATTATGTTCGGAGTCGGACTGCTCCAGCATCGGGATATGCTCGATATGTTCCTAATGGCCGTGGCACTGGCTGTGGCCGCCATTCCGGAGGGCTTGCCCGCCATTGTGACCATCGTACTGGCGATGGGTGTCAGCCGTATGGCAAAGCACCATGCCATTATACGGCGGCTGCCCGCCGTGGAAACGCTGGGGTGTGCGTCCGTCATTTGCTCGGACAAGACCGGCACCCTCACCAAGAATCAAATGACCGTTTTAGGGCTTTGGTGTCGAGACCCCAGCCTGCAAAATCGAATGCTCACCCTAGGCACGCTCTGCGGTGACGTCCGCATGACGAGCGGCGGCGGCTTTGTCGGCGACCCGACGGAGGTCGCCATCTGCGCCTGTGCCGCCACAGAGGGTATTTTTAAGGATCGCATCGAGCGACAGTATCTGCGACAGGGGGAAGCCCCCTTCGATTCCGTTCGCAAGCGCATGGCAACCCGCCATGCCCTCTCAAACGGTGAGACCCTGATTGCCGTGAAGGGCGCACCAGAGGCAGTTTTGGAGCGATGTACACACATTCTGACGGCAGAGGGAAGCCGCCCACTGACCGAAGGGGAGCGGCGACATATTTTACAGGAAAACAGTCGGTTGGCAGGACGTGCCCTGCGTGTCCTTGCCGTAGCGGAACGCCGCCAGAAAAAGCGACCGAAAAATGATACCCCGGAGGAGCTGGAATGTGACCTGACCTTTGTGGGGCTGATGGGGCTGATGGATCCGCCCCGACCGGAGGTCAAGGAAGCGGTGGCGCAATGTGCGGCGGCGGGGATTCGACCCGTCATGATTACGGGCGACCACAAGGACACCGCTGTTGCGATTGCGAAGGAGCTTTCCCTGCTCCGCCAAGGCGACCGTGCCATTACGGGTGCGGAGCTGGATTTTTTGCCGCAGGAAAGCTTGGAGTCGGATATCGAACGCTTCTCCGTCTTTGCCCGTGTGACGCCCGAGCATAAGCTGCGTATTGTACAAGCATGGCAGAAGAAGGGGCACGTCGTGGCGATGACGGGCGACGGCGTCAACGATGCCCCCGCCTTAAAGACCGCCGATATCGGCTGTGCGATGGGAAAGAGCGGCACCGACGTGGCAAAGGGTGCCGCAGATATGATTTTAGCGGACGACAACTTTGCCAGCGTCGTGGAGGCGGCACGGCAGGGACGTGGGATTTATGCCAATATCCGCAAAGCCATTCACTATTTGCTCTCCTGCAACATCGGGGAAATTTTGACGATTTTCCTTGCCACGCTGTTTTGTCTGCCCCACTCCCCACTCACGCCGGTGCAGCTTTTGTGGCTGAATTTGGTCACCGACTCCCTCCCTGCCTTGGCGTTGGGCATGGAGCCTGTGGAGGAGGCTGTGATGAAGCAAAAGCCACGCTCGCGGCATGAGCCGTTATTTTCACGGGCATTTTCGATCCGCTTGGCATGGCAGGGGGTTCTGGTGGGCGGTCTGACGCTCTTGTCCTACGGCTTGGGCTTTTATCTGAGCGGCGACTATCGAGTTGCCAATACGATGGCATTTTCCACGCTGACGCTCAGCCAGCTGTTTCATGCCTTTGACGTACGGAGTGAGAGCACCTCGGTGCTGCGGCTGGGTCTCTTTTCCAACAGCGCCATGAACAAGGCGTTTCTGATGGGACTGCTCTTACAGCTCTCCGTTTTGCTGCTGCCGCCCTTACAGGGTGCCTTTTCCGTGGTTCCGCTGACCTTGGGGCTATGGGGTGTGGTGCTTGGGCTGGCGCTGGCGCTGCCGATCATCTGCGAA
>CAYQRI010000119.1:0-4598 GCA_964420085.1 uncultured Ruminiclostridium sp. | reverse complement strand
GCACCCAGCACCGCCGCCAGAAGGCACCGCAGCCGATGCAGCTGCTCTCCATCCAGCCGCCCTGCCGTGCAGAGCAGGACGTAGTTCACCGTCACATTCAACAGGAGGAAGGCATCCAAATAGACAACCGTCACGGCACCCTCCTTTCTCACACTTCATACAAAAGAAAGCCTACCGAAACAAACCTTATGTTTGTCGGTAGGCTTTATTATAGAGTACTCTTGTCCAAAAAAAGGTCAGATGCTGGAGTGCCTTTCAGGTTTGTCCATCGACACCTTCAGCGTTCATAATGCTTCATCAGTGCCTGTGTGCCCAAATCGCCCAAGCCACGCCAAGAAAGCGCCTGATAGTTAGAAAGCGCCTGTGCCAGCACCTCCAAGGAAAGGCCGCTCCGCTGGGCTTCCTCCAACGCAAGTCCCATATCCTTGACGAAGTGCTTGAGGAAAAAGCCGGGGGCATAGTCCCCCTCTATCATTTTCTCCCCAAAGGCATCGAGCTGCTTACTGCCGGCGGCGCCCGTCTGCAAGGAAGTGAGCAGGGTATGCAAATCCAACCCCTTGCTTTTTGCATAGGTGAGGGCCTCGGCAATCCCGGAAAGCGTGCCGGCAATCATGATCTGGTTTGACATTTTGGCGTGCTGTCCCATGCCGGCGGCGCCCTGCCAATTGATATTGGTGCCCATCGCCTCAAAGAGCGGCAGACAGCGCTGGTAATCCTCCGCTTCCCCGCCCACCAAAATGGAAAGGGTGCCATTTGCTGCGCCCGTATCACCGCCGGTCACAGGGGCATCCAACACACGAAAGCCACGTTTTTTGCCTTCCTCTGCTAGGCGCTCCGCCAAACTGGGGCTTGTGGTGGTCATGTCGATCAGATAGGCACCCTTTGGGGCAGCGTCTAAAATATGACCCGGTGCGAAATAGACCTCCTCCACATCCTGGGGAAAGCCCACCATCGTAATCACCGCATCCCGATTTTGGACGCAAGCAGCGATGCTGTCATACAGAATCGCACCCTCTGCCACAACATCAGTTACCTTCTCTGGGTTTCGTGCATAAATGTGCAGAGAAAACCCGTGCTTCATCAAATTTCGCACCATGGATTTCCCCATAATGCCCACGCCAATCCATGCAATTTCCTTCATTTTTGTTCTCCTTTTTCCGTCCTGTCCTCAAAAAAACAGGACACCTGAGGGCAGCTTCCTTTGGGAAAGCGTCACCTCAGGTGCCACAGCTTATTTCATTGTCTCAGCCTGCAACAGGGTTGTCTCCCGTTGCAGTACTGCCCGGATCGGTGTTGCCCGCTGCGCCGTCGGTTTCTCCGGTTGTTCCGCCGGAGCCGGTTCCCGTTTGGTTTTGATCCGTGGTTGTACCGGCGGGCTTTCCCGTGGTTTTATCTGTGGGTTCGGTTCCGCCATCGATTTCTGCGCCGGCTTCCGGCTCTTGCCCTGTGGTTTGCGTGCCGTCGTGCGGAGCCACACTCTTGTTCTCCACAACGGTAATAATAAACTCCACGGTCTTCTCACCGGCGGTTCCCTTGATGATGGTTTCGCCGACATCCCGTGCCGTAACCACGCCCTCTTCAGACACTCGAGCCACCGATGCATCATTGGAGGTCCACTTAATTTTAGCGGGGGTCATGTCGTCCTTTTCCATCACGACCGTCGCCTTCAGGGTATAGGTCTCACCCGACTGGATGGTTGTCTCTGTTTCGTTCATGTTAATTTTCACGACGCCCGGAGCAACCTTTACCACCATCACTGTCCCGCTGACGGTTTCGCCGTCCACGGTAGCGGCGATGGTAGCCTGACCCTCGCTTTTGGCGGTGAGGGAGCAGGTTTTTCCGTCCTCGGAGGCGCTGGCAGAAACGACGTTATTGTCATTGCTGCTCCAAGTAATGGTTGGCTTTTCTCCCTCGGGTATCCCGGTGATGTTTGCCTCAGCGGTCTCACCCAAAACGATGGTTTTTGTTGAGAATTCGATATCATAGCCACGGTTTCCGCCGCCAAACATATTCTTAATGATGAGAACGGCGACGACGATGAGAACCAGTCCCAAAACGGCGAGAATCCAATTAAAAGAGCGCTGTTGCTTGGCAGGTGTGCGCCTTCCGCTGTTTCTCGCAGGCTGTCTGGATGATGAAGACGCACGGCGTGCGCCGCCGCTGCCGGAACGCTCCTGCCGGTATCGCTCATTGTTCGAACGCTCGTTGTTCGAACGGCTGCTGCTTGTACTGCTTCGCTGTGCTGTACGGGAGGCGTTGTTACGGCTGGAGGCTCCGCTGCTGCGTGAGCTGCTACCGCCGCCGGACCGTTTTTTACGATCTCGTTCCTCCCAACGGGGGGACGTGCGTGCCCAACCGGAAAGGTCAAAATCGCTCCCACGCTGTCCGCTGCTGCGGCCGGCGTCGTAGCGATCCCCTCGGTAGCCATACTCTCTATCATAACCACGGTCATAGCCACGGTCATAGTCTCTATCATAGCCACGATCGTAGCGGTCGTAGTCTCTATCGTAGCCACGGTCATAATCGCTTCGATAGTCTCTATCACGGGAATAGTCTCTGGACCGAGAGGACGCTCCCTTACGGGGACTTCCTGTGGGAGCACGACTAGTTTTATAGTCATCAAAGTCATCGTATCGCATTGCTTTTATCCTCCTGACAATGTCCTACATGGGAAAGTCAGCGGGTCTTCTGTTTTCCACATACTTCTTTGCATTATAACACATTTTCAGCAGTGTGTGAACACCCATTTTGTAAAGTTTCTGTCATATCCTTCCTCTACTTGTTGGGCAAAATTTTAGGCATCCTACGATGTAACGGTCAAACAAAAAAAAGGGGTGAACCCTTGCGCCGCTTGAATCAGGACAGTTTAAGGGCATCCCCGTTTACAAATACGGCGATGCCCTCATTTCGTGTTATGCGCCTTTTCTCAATCGCCGTTATACTTATCCAAAAACTGGCGGGTGCGTGCCTGCTGGGGGTTTCCAAAGACCTCGCTGGGGGGGCCTTCCTCCACCACAACGCCGCCATCCATGAAAATCACACGGTCTGCCACATCACGGGCAAAGCTCATTTCATGGGTCACAATAATCATGGTAGTATGCTGATCGGCCAAGCCACGAATGACCCTCAAAACCTCGCCCGTCAGCTCGGGATCGAGGGCGGAGGTCGGCTCATCAAAGCAGAGAATGTCGGGCTTCATCGCCAGCGCACGGGCGATGGCAACACGCTGCTGCTGTCCGCCGGAAAGCTGATGGGGATAATTTCCCATACGGTCACTCAGACCCATTTTCGCCAGCAATTCCTTCCCCTCAGCCTGAATTTGTTCGGTGGTATCCCCGTTTTTCTCTGCCTTAGCCAGCAGTTCTCGGGCAAGCGTCACATTTTCCAACGCCGTATACTGTGGAAAGAGATTGAAACCCTGAAACACCAGCCCGAAATGCAGGCGTTTTTTCCGAATTTCATTTTCCCGTTGGGTCGCAGGGTCCTGTGCATCAAACAAGAGCTTGCCGCGCACGGAAATGGTGCCCTGATCGGGTGTTTCCAAAAAGTTCAGGCTACGGAGCAGGGTCGTTTTTCCGCTGCCCGAGGAGCCGATGATCGCAAGCACCTCACCCTCCTCCAAGGAAAAGCTGATATCCTCCAGCACACGGGTGGTGCCGAATTTCTTTTCGATATGATTGACTTCCAAAATCGCCATAACGGCACCTCCTCAGCGGAAATAGCTGAGCTTACGCTCGATGTAATTGAACAGAAGGGTGAGAATTCCCACAAAGATGAGATAGAAAACACCCGTATAGAAGAGCGGCCATGTGATGCCGCTTGCCTTCATAAAGGCTTCACCAGCTCGAATCAGCTCGGTGATGGCAATGATACGAGCCAGAGAGGTATCCTTTACCAGCGTGATAATTTCGTTGGACATAGGCGGTACAATCCGCTTAATCATTTGCAGGAGGGTAATTTTAAAGAAGATCTGCCGCTTGGTCAGACCCAAAACCTCTGCCGCCTCTCTTTGTCCGAGCGGAACGCCCTCAATGCCACCCCGATAAATCACGGAAAAATAGCAGGAGTAGTTGATCACAAAGGCAACGGTACAGGCCACCATACGTCCACTGCCCCAGATGTTATTATCAAACCAAAGGCCCGGGCCATAGTAGATGATGATAAGCTGGAGCATCAGCGGTGTGCCACGCACAATCCAGACCAAAATATTGGTCAGCAGGCTGACGGGGCGAAAGGCTGACAGCTTGGGGTGCTTTTCGTAGAATGCACGAAAGCCTTCCAAGTTGGGGTATCTATTATAAAGCCAGCGAAAGGGCGCCCACTTGTTCATAGAACCGAAGGCAATGACAAGACCGAGCGGCAAGCCAAACAGCAGGGTGAGTGCAAAAAGCTGTACAGCCGTGCCCAAACCGCTCAGCAGAGATACAGTAACCGTCCAAAACATGGGTATTCTCCTCTGATCTTTGAGTTTCTAAAAGCCACCCAAAGGCAGAGAGCAAGCTGCTCTCTGCCTTTGGGGAACCATAGCAATGGTTTGGTATCCTATTTTCTATATCGGGTGCTTCTCTTATTTAGAGGCGGTCACCACGACCTGTGCG
>CAYQRI010000118.1:2827-4608 GCA_964420085.1 uncultured Ruminiclostridium sp. | reverse complement strand
AACAAGCTATGAGAAGTATTACAACGCTAGACCTCCAGTATGCACACAGATTTTTGGGAACAACTGCGATTTGCGGATAGCAAAAAGACAAGGCACAGCGTTTTTCCTGTGCCTTGCCTTTTTGCTGTCTATTTTTTTATCGTTTCCCTGTGCTCACAGGCTGTCCGTTGCACGCCTTCACTCACGCTTCGGTCAGTGCCTTGCCCAAGCCCTTACAAAGGGTCTTTGTGTTTTCGTCGGGAACCTCGTTACAAATCACGCTGTCTGCCGCAAGCTGGATGCCGGATGCCTTACAATCTGCTTCCCAATGACGCATCCACTCGCCATCACCCCAGCCATAGGAGCCAAAGAGCACCACCTTTTTGCCGGAAAGACCGGGCTTGCAGGCGGTGAACATCGGCTCAAATTCGTCCTCCTCCAGCACTTCCTCCCCCATGGAAGGGCAACCGAAGGCAAAGGCATCATATTGCGCCAGCATGGAAGGTGCGAAGTCAGCAGATAAAAAAACATCCACCTCTGCACCGACGCTCTTTGCGCCCTCGACCACTGCATCTGCCATGATCTTTGTATTGCCTGTCCCTGTCCAATAAACAACCGCTATGTGATTCATGTGTTCTACCTCGCTTTCTATACGCTGTGAATGATACAAATGGCGCTCAAACAACAAGCCGTTCCACGGCACATCCCTTTTTCCAGCGCTCCATATAGCGAGCGGTACAGCTTTTATAGGTCTGAAACAGCCGCTCTGATTGCTCTGCGTCTCCATAGACCTTCCAGCAGCCACTGTACTTAAAGTTTTTGGCTTGCTGTTCCATGAAGCCTCGGACATCCTCCGGCGGATAGCTCAAAAAAAGGCCGATTTCATGGGGAAATTCCTCGGAAACTTGCAGACGCCGCATCAATTCACGCAAACAGTATACCCCATCCTGCGCAGTATACCCAACTTCTCGGAGTAAATGACCGGCCGCCTGCTGCGACAAATCCTTTTGCAGCACAGCAGGACGATAGACATAAACCAGCGCACGTTGATTTTTATACCGCAAGGGTAAAATATGCAGTCCTTTTCCAGAAAGGCGGCGATTGAAGCGGCGAATTTCCTCCAGAAACCGTTCTTTTTTCTCATAGCGGCAGGAAAAAAGATTTCCTGTCTTGATGCCGGCCAAGGTGGGGGCACAGTGTGAGATCAGCATTTTTTCAGACATAGACTATCCTCCTTGCTATTGGTTAGCAATAGCTAATCAACGAACAAATAAAGTAGTTAGCCAAAGCTAACTACTTTATTATACGACGCAGTTATGGCGTTGTCAAGACAAAGTCGGACGGCTTCTTTAGATATTCTCTAAATCCACCAAAATATTATCCGTTCCATTTTCTTCAAACTCACTGATATATGCTTCAATACGACGAGAAAGCTCGGCAAAATTGGTTTCATCAATCGGGGCATCATTCATATCACGCCGTGCTAGGTCCTCTGCCAGAATATCGAAAAAAATATTGTTTTCATATTCCATAATTGCCTCATGAATGCCGCCCTCTACAAAGGCACGGGAGGGCACGGTCTCTCCCTGGTACGACTCCGCCAGAATATCCATACCTTCTTTTCGTGCTTGCTCAAAAAGAAGGCTTTCTACCTTATCATAATCTTCAAATCGATCCTGACCTCGTGTTGCATTTAAAATCCAGTTGCCGATATACGCCATATCCAACAACCGCCGAAATGCTTTTTTGCTCAGTTCCAGCTGCATACCATAAACCTCCTTACTCAGCGTTCCAATGAACCC
>CAYQRI010000118.1:0-2727 GCA_964420085.1 uncultured Ruminiclostridium sp. | reverse complement strand
TGCTCAGTTCCAGCTGCATACCATAAACCTCCTTACTCAGCGTTCCAATGAACCCCATATTCTATCTATATTAAGAAGAAAGAAGAATGTGCAAACGACTGCTCGGAATAAAGCCTTTTGAATACAGGGCGGCGCTCCGCCGCCGTTGGGATGCAATGTTGCATAGCTAAGCTTTCCTCTATGAAATGTTTCCTGCTCGGATTGTCCATCTATTATAGTAGTATCGTGGGCGAATGTCAAAGTGATTCTTGCCGATGAAGCGAATCTATTTGGGGTTTATTTCGACAAAATTCGACAGCATCCATAGACTTTCCTTCCTGCATTTGATAAACTAACATATACTTCCAGAAATGGCTGAAAACAACCATTTCTACATTCATTCTTTTGTTTGGAGGCGTATTTTTTGAATTCTATCACATCACGGGCTTCTTTCCTTCTCCTTTTTTTAATCCTCTTACTGATTTCATCCCAATCCTATGCGCTCGAACTTCAGGATACCCCTCCCCCTTCAAATGAAACCGGCACCGTTTCCCTACCCCCGGAAGCCTTTTCCATTTCTGACGGATACAGCAAAGTATTTGACGGGAAGCTTTCGGCACATCCCAGCGTCGAGCTTTCCCCCACCTATTTACTGCCCGGAGATTCGATTTCCGTCTCGTATCAAAAAGCAAACTTCTCCACGAAATACGTCGGAGAGAATAAAGTAATTACGATTTCTGGACTTAGCTTATCCGGAAATGGCAGCGAGCACTATGTTCTCTCCGATCCCGCTATGACCCTCACTGCCAGCGGAGAAATTCTTCCCATCCTGCCGAACGTTCAAGGCAACGCCACGCTAAAAGCCGGTGGAGATCCCTATGATTTATCTGAGCTCATAAGCGGCTACGCCAAAGGTGCGCTTCTTTTTGACATAGAAGGCGATTGTGCAGGCGCAACGATCTCTTCCAGCGTCCTGACTCCGGGTTCGAAGGCGGCTCAGTTTCGGCTCAAGGTCACAATTCTGGAAAAAGATTTGAACAGAGATGGCGTGCTGGAATACGCCCCGGGCAGCGGCTCCATTGATGTTATCATCGAAGGAAAGGACGGCAATTCCGATAAACCCACGCCCCTCCCTCCCCCCACACTGCCGGAGCAACCCCCCGACGAAGACGATTCCTCCACTTCTCCCGATGGGAAACCGACCGTCCCCGAAGAAAAACAAAAGCCACAAGCCACACTCTCTCTGCGCGGCACAAGGACGATGCCCTATGGCTCCACTCGTTCTCTCAGCACCCTCGGCGGCAGTGGAACCGGCGCCGTACACTATGAGGTTTCCAATCTAACCGGTGCCGCCACCGTGGATCAAGCTGGCACCCTGACTGCCACCAAGGCAGGAACCATTTCTATCCTAGCAAAAAAAGAGGGCGACACCAACTATCTCCCCACGGAGTCGGAGGCGACCATTTTTGAGATTACACCTGTTTCCCTTACCATCTCGGCAGGCAATCTTCAGGCAACTGTCAACGATAGCCTCCCTTCTCCTGCTTCGGCAGGCTATACCGTTTCCGGCTTAGTGGGAACGGACCAGCTTGCCGCCAATCCTGTCCTTTCCTATGCGAGTTCTCCGAATATGAGTCAGGAGGGAAGCGTCGAAATTCTGATACAGGGTGCTGCGGTACCTCCTGGTGGCAATTATTCGCCAACCATTCAGTATAGATCCGGCAACTTGACCATCTATCCGTTGGCGACCTTCCCCATCCATGTCTCCTCCTGTCAAAACGGCACCATCACCGCCAATGCATCGACGGCAGCCTATGGAACCGTGATTACTGTCACCCAGCAAGGGGCAAAAGGCTATGTGTTAAAAAGCATATCTGCTGTCACCAAAAGCGGACGTTCTATTTCTCTATCCAAAAAAGGGGACAGCCAGTATACCTTTCCGATGCCTAAGGAAGCCATCACGCTTTCCGCCGTCTTTGAAAATGAGACACTCCCCTTCTCCGACGTAACAGAACGGGACTGGTTTTATGAGGATGTGCGTTATATCCACCAAAGCGGTCTGATGAACGGGACAACGGAAACCCGCTTTGATCCGAATACGCACACCACCCGCAGTATGGTGGTCACGATCCTTCATCGCATGGAGGGTGCTCCGCCGGCAACCAAACCAACCGCCTTTCTGGATGTCCCCAACACTGCTTACTATGCCGTCCCGATTGCTTGGGGGAGTGAAAACGGCATTGTGACAGGAACCTCCCCCACGCTCTTTAGTCCAGAGGCGCCTGTCACCAGAGAGCAATTTGCTACGATTCTGTATCGCTATGGCAAGCTGAACGGCTATGATATGACCCCTCGTGTGGACTTAGGAAAATTTCAAGATTCCGCTCATATTGAGTCCTATGCGAAGGAGGCACTTTCTTGGTGTCATGCAGTGGGACTGTTAAACGGCATCACAGAAACGACCCTAGACCCGAACGGGCTGGCAGAACGTGCCCAAATTGCGGCTATTTTCCATCGTTTCTGCACACGGCTGAATCCCTCTTGAGCTTTAGAAACACACCCTAATTTGATTGGTGGCAGGAGCCTTTTTCTGCCACCAATCAAATTTTTTTAAAAATCCAAAATTTAGCTTGACATTTCAGAAAAGGATGATATAATAAGTCTTGTCCTTGCGAGAGAGCAGGTCGAAAAACGAAATATAGCGGGATTGTGTAAAGGTAGCACGACAGACTCTGACTCTGTTTGTGA
>CAYQRI010000117.1:0-4610 GCA_964420085.1 uncultured Ruminiclostridium sp. | reverse complement strand
ATATGCTCCTCCAAGTTTTTCTTGGCACGCTGATACAAGCCGTCGTGGATGGAATCCAAGGTGGTCTGGACGGTTTCTTCGATGCCGTCCAAGCTGACAAACAGCTTTTCGCCGCTGTCACGCCGCACCAAAACGCACTGGTTGTTTTCAATATCCTTGGGGCCAAGCTCCACACGCAGGGGCACGCCCTTCATTTCATATTCGGAAGCCTTCCAGCCCATCGAGCGGTCGGAATCGTCCAGCTTGGCACGCACGCCGACAGACTTCAAACGAGCCAGCAGGGCATGGGCGGCATCCAGAACGCCGGGCTTGTGCTGGGCAACGGGAATGACCATCGCCTGAATGGGGGCGATGCGGGGCGGCAGTACCAAGCCGTTGTTGTCACCGTGGGTCATAATCAGACCGCCGATCATACGAGTGGAGACACCCCAAGAGGTCTGATGGGGATAGTGCAGGGTGTTGTCCTTGCCGGTGAAGGTGATCTCGAAGGCACGGGCGAAGCCGTCCCCGAAATAGTGGCTGGTGCCGGACTGCAAGGCCTTGTGGTCATGCATCATGCATTCGACGGTGTAGGTCTCCTCAGCGCCGTTGAACTTTTCCTTTTCGGTTTTCTGTCCCTTCACGACGGGCATGGCCAAGACATTCTCCAAGAAGTCGGCGTAGATGCCCAGCATCTGATGGGTTTCTGCACGGGCTTCGTCGGCGGTGGCGTGCATGGTGTGACCCTCCTGCCAGAGGAATTCACGGTGACGCAGGAAGGGACGGGAGGTCTTTTCCCAACGCAGGACAGAACACCACTGGTTATAGAGCTTGGGCAGGTCACGGTGGGACTGAATGATATTCTTATAATGTTCACAGAATAGGGTTTCGGAGGTGGGACGGATGCAGTAGCGTTCCTCTAAGAGGTCGCTTCCGCCGTGGGTGACCCATGCACATTCGGGGGCGAAGCCCTCGACGTGATCCTTCTCCTTTTCCAAGAGGGATTCGGGAATGAGCATGGGAAGATAGACGTTTTCGTGTCCGGTTTTCTTAAACTGTGCGTCCAGCTCCTTCTGGATATTTTCCCAAATGGCGTAGCCATAGGGACGATAAATAAACATTCCCTTGATGGAGGAATAGTCAATCAGCTCTGCCTTTTTGCAGACGTCGGTATACCACTGGGTGAAATCGACCTCCATGTCGGTGATTTGCTCTACTTTCTTTTCTTTTGCCATGTTTCCGTCATCCTTTATTCTCATATTCTAAATTCCATCGAACGTGGTTTTGGGTTTTGTTATACAGGGAACATTGTATGACCCTTCCGATGAAAAGTCAAGAATATTCAAGCCCGCTGCCATAGCTGGGGGAAGGCTGCTGTGAATGTGGGTGCGAAACGACGGATACCGCTCTGTGAAATTTGCAAGAAAGGAATGCTTTTTTTTCTTTATCTGTGTGATTGCTTGGCAAAAACAGGAGAAGTGCGTTGTCAAGGGTAGAGAAGGGGAGCGGTCTTAAAATTGGGAGGAGGAGCGACGAGCTACCGAAAAAATTGAATGGCGTAAATCTTTCATAAATATGTTCCGAAACGGGAAAATGGGGATGTTCTCGTGCGATGGGGTGAAAATATAAAAAAATAGAGTAGAAAACAAGTAAAATTTGCAGGGAAATGTTGCATTTTGCTGAAAATCCGGAAAGGGTTTGACGAACGATTTTTTCCGTATTAGAATGAAGGCGTTCTTGCATATCGCAGCGAGAAAATCAGAGAATTTGGGAGGAATGACGACGATGTTTCGTATCGTGAGAAAAGACGCATTGAAGCCTACGGTTGTCCTTTTTGAAATCTACGCACCGATGATTGCAAAAAAAGCACAGCCGGGTCAGTTTATCATTTTGCGTGTGGATGAAAACGGCGAACGAATTCCGCTGACCATTCACGACTATGATCGGGTGAAGGGTACGGTCAGTATCATTGTGCAGATTATTGGCGCAACAACGCAAAAGCTCAACCTCCTGAAGGAGGGGGATTGTCTCCACGACTTTGTGGGTCCTCTGGGCAAGCCCACTGAGACAGCGGGGAAACGCAAGGTCTGCGTCGTCGGCGGCGGTGTGGGCTGTGCCATTGCGTATCCTGTACTGAAAAAATTCCACGACGACGGGGCAGAGGTGCACGCCGTGGTCGGCTTTAAAAATAAAGATTTGATTATTTTAGAAGACAAGTTTCAGGCCGCTTCCGACGTGTTTAAGCTCTGCACGGACGACGGCAGTGCCGGAGAAAGGGCACTGGTCACCGAGGCGCTCAAGACACTCATTGAGGACGGCAACCAATATGATGAGATTTTCGCCATTGGCCCCATGATGATGATGCAGTTTGTCTGCAAGCTGACGGAAACCTATCATATTCCCACCACGGTTTCCATGAGTACCATTATGATTGACGGCACGGGGATGTGCGGCGGCTGCCGCCTGCTCGTGGGCGGCGAAATGAAGTTCGCCTGCGTGGATGGTCCAGACTTTGACGGGCATTTGGTGGACTGGGATTTGGCCGTCAAACGTAACCAGATGTATCAGAGCTTTGAACGGCATAAGCACGCAGAAACGTGCAATCTATTACAGCAGGGGGTACGATAACGATGGCAAACACGGCAAATATGAGCAAGGTCAAGAACCCGATGCCCGCACAGCCGCCCGAGGTTCGCAACAAAAACTTTGAGGAGGTCACCTTGGGCTATACCAAGGAGGCGGCAATGGATGAGGCAAAGCGCTGCCTACATTGTAAAAATAAACCCTGCATCCAAGGCTGCCCCGTCATGATTCGGATTCCAGAATTTATCGCCAAGGTTTCCGAGGGGGAATTTGAGGCCGCTTATCAGATTATCGCAGAGACCAGCTCCCTTCCGGCAGTCTGCGGGCGTGTGTGTCCGCAGGAAAGTCAGTGTGAGAAATATTGTGTGCGTGGCGTCAAGGGCGAGCCGGTTGCCATCGGTCGTTTGGAGCGCTTCATTGCCGATTGGCACAATGAAAACGCAGAGCCGGTGCAGCAAAAGTCCAAGACCAATGGACGGAAGATCGCTGTGGTTGGCTCCGGCCCCTCCGGGCTGACCTGCGCCGGCGACTTGGCTAAGAAAAACTATGAGGTCACCGTCTATGAAGCACTCCATACCGCCGGCGGTGTGCTGGTCTACGGCATTCCCGAATTCCGTTTGCCCAAGGCGATTGTCCAGAAGGAAGTGGACGGGCTAAAGGCCTTGGGTGTGACCATCGCCACCAATACCGTGGTGGGACGCACCATCTCTGTGGACGAGCTGATGGAGGACGAGGGCTACGATGCGGTGTTTATCGGCTCCGGTGCCGGTCTGCCCATGTTCATGCACATTCCGGGCGAAAACTACAAGGGAGTATATTCCGCCAACGAGTTTTTGACCCGCATTAACCTGATGAAGGCATACAAGCCGGAATCCGATACCCCCGTCCAGCATCCCAAGTGTGTGGCGGTCGTGGGCGGCGGCAATGTTGCTATGGATGCCGCCCGCTGTGCCAAGCGGCTGGGGGCAGAGACCGTCTATGTCATTTATCGCCGTGGCATGGAGGAGCTGCCCGCCCGCCGTGAGGAGGTAGAGCACGCCGAGGAGGAGGGCATCATCTTTAAGCTGCTGCACAATCCAGTGCGGATTCTTGCCGACGAAAATGACAATGCCTATGCGATCCGCTGTGTACAGATGGAGCTGGGTGAGCCAGATGCCTCTGGTCGCCGCCGTCCCATCGAAATTCCTGGCAGTGAAATGGACATTCCGGTGGATTGTGTGATTATGTCTTTGGGCACCACCCCCAACCCTCTGATTAAGTCCACGACCAAGGATTTAGAGATCAATAAAAAGGGCTGCATTGTGGTGAATGAGGAGGGGATGACCTCCCGCAAAAACGTCTATGCCGGCGGCGATGCGGTGACCGGTGCGGCTACGGTGATTTTGGCGATGGGTGCCGGCAAGACGGCGGCCAAGGCGATTGACAAGGCACTGGGCGGACCAATGATGTAAAGAAAACAGAAAAAAGGGCTGGCGGACGTTGCAGCATTTGGAGGCAACGTCCGCCGTATTTTTTTAAGAGAGGTATAAAAACGGGTATTTTTTGACATACTATCCTCGCAAAGGGGGATCGGTTTATGGATACCATCGGAATTTTAGAAAACGGAGACAGACTTTCCTGCTTTCTCCATACCTGTCTGCAAGAGGATTTGCAGGAAAGGCTCCAGCTCTGCCGTATCGAGGCTGCACCGTCTGACCGTGTGTTTGATATTTTGCTGATTTCCTCGGATGTGGGACAGGAGATCCCGCAGGGGCTGCGGTGTCGTGTGCTGCTGGCACCGGGGCGGCTTGCGCCCGTTTTGGACGGCATCACGGCGGATTGGGCGGTGAGCTACGGCATCTCGCCACGGGATTCGCTGACGCTGTCCTGCTTCGGCATGGATGAGGTTTCCTTGGCGTTGCAGCGAGAGGTGGTCAACCTGCGTGGGGAGTGCTTAGAGGAGCAGGAAATTTTACTGCCCCGTGGCGGGCACACCGCACCATTATATATGTTAGCCTGTGCAGGGGTACAGCTTTTAGTAGGCATCCCCCCCGACCAAATCACCATGG
>CAYQRI010000116.1:2256-4615 GCA_964420085.1 uncultured Ruminiclostridium sp. | reverse complement strand
CCGCTCCAGCATGGACTGACAAGAGGAGAGCAGGAGCATCCCCGCCAGAGCAAAAGAAAAAATCGACCGATTCACTTCATACCTCCTTTTGCATCCGTGGGCAAAGCGTAGGGCCGTTACCCATTCGAGTCACTTACAGGATGGAAAGCTGGGCTTCGCCCTGATCCTCCGGCTTCAGCAGCGCACCCGGTGCAGGCAGGGCTTTGGCTCGATATCGTGCCTTATTCACCACGGGCGATGCTGCCAGCAGCTCCGCCTTTGTGATGGTCTGGTTCCGCTTGAGTGCCATCACCTGCACACCTTGGGTGCTTCGAGTCGCCTTGGTGGGGATTTGATCGGTATTGACCCAAACGGCCCGCCCGTCCGTGGCATAAAGAAGCACTTCAGTCTCGGTGCGAATGGGGAGGATGGTTTGCAGGGGGCTTTTGTCGGAATACGCCCCGGTGAGCTTTTTGCGTTTGGTGAGTGTCTGATACGCTTCCAAAGGCACACGGGCGACCTTGCCATTTGCGAAGAAAAAGAGAAGGTGTCCGGCATAGGCCTCGGGGAGATAGGCAAACACGATGCTCTCCCCTTCCTCCATTTCCAGCTTGGCAGGGAGATAGTCTCCCAAAACGCTGGCTTTGCTGTCATCCAGATCCCGCACCCAAAGCTTATAGCATTGTCGGTGGTCGGTAAACAGAAGCAGCTCCGCTTTGTTGGTGGTCTCAGCGTGGAAGAAGGCACCGTCGCCCTCCTTATATTTCTGTTCCCCGGACATACGCAGGGATTGCGGTGTAATCTTTTTAAAGTAGCCCTCTTGGGAAAGGAACAGGTGGACGGGATAGTCCGGCACCTCATCCTCCAAGGGTGCAAGCTCGGCGGCAGCGGTCTCATAGAGAATTTCCGTCGAACGGTCTGCGCCGTAGCTCTTTTTCACGGCCTCGAGCTGCCGCACGATTTCCCGCCGAATCCGTGTCGGCTTTTCGATGAAATCGGAGAGATCGGCAATGTCCTTTTCGAGCTGTTCAATTTCGGCGGTGCGCTTGAGGATATATTCCTGATTGATGTTTCGCAAGCGAATATCCGCCACATAGTCCGCTTGAATTTCGTCTAAGCCGAAGCCCTCCATCAGGTTGGGAATGACCATAGCATCCAGCTTCGTTCCCCGAATGATGGCAATCGCCTTGTCGATATCCAGGAGAATGGCGGCCAGACCCCGCAGCAGATGGAGCTTATCCTGCTTTTGCCCCAAGCTGAATGCCGCCGCCCGTCGGACGCAGTCGGTCCGCCAGTGAATCCATTCGGACAAAATTTCGCCCACACCCATGACCCTCGGCATCCCGTTAATGAGGATATTAAAGTTACAGGCGAAGGAATCCTGCAAGGGTGTGGCACGCAGAAGCTTCTGCATGAGTCGCTCAGGCTCCACGCCACGCTTGAGGTCGATGGTGAGCTTCAGACCGTTTAGGTCGGTCTCATCCCGCATATCGGAAATTTCCCGAATTTTCCCGAGCTTAATCAGCTCTGCGACCTTATCCAAAATCGCCTCAACGGTGGTGGTATAGGGAATCTCGTAGATTTCGATGAGGTTTTCTTCCTTCACATACCGCCACTTGGCACGCACCTTAAAGGAGCCACGCCCCGTGCGATAGATGGTTTCCAGTTCGTTTCGGTCGTAGAGCAGCTGCCCGCCCGTGGGGAAATCAGGCGCCTTTAAGGTCTCCAAAAGGTCACAGTCGGGGTTTTTGATGCAGGCGATGGCGGTGTCGCAGACCTCACGCAGGTTAAAGCCGCAGAGGTTCGACGCCATACCGACAGCAATGCCCATATTGGCAGAAACCAGAATATTCGGAAAGGTGGTGGGCAGGAGAAGTGGCTCGGTCAAGGTGCCGTCATAGTTTGGCACGAAGTCGACTACATCTCGGTCGATCTCCCGAAACAGCTCTCCGCAAATGCCGCTGAGCTTGACCTCGGTATAGCGGGAGGCGGCATAGGCCATATCCCGAGAATACACTTTACCGAAGTTGCCCTTCGAGTCCACCAGCGGATGCAGCAATGCACCGTAGCCCTTGGAGAGCCGCACCATGGTTTCATAGATGGCGGCATCGCCGTGGGGGTTCAGCTTCATGGTGGAGCCGACCACGTTGGCGGACTTGGTTCGGTTGCCGGAGAGCAGCTTCATTTGATACATGGTATACAGCAGCTTCCGATGGGAGGGCTTGAACCCGTCAATTTCGGGAATGGCACGGGATACAATGACGCTCATCGCATAGGGCATATAGTTCAGCTCCAAGGTATCGGTGATGGGCTGTTCTAAAACCGCAGCGTGCAGCCCGACCACATCGGTGGGGACGCTATGCTTTTTCCCCTGCTCCGA
>CAYQRI010000116.1:0-2156 GCA_964420085.1 uncultured Ruminiclostridium sp. | reverse complement strand
CCCAAGAGCAGGTCAAAGACCGCCGCCGTCTGCTCGGCATCGGTGGGCATCACACGAATGAGCCGCCGGGTTTCCGGATTCATGGTGGTCAGCCACATCATTTCCGGATCGTTTTCACCCAAGCCCTTGGAGCGTTGCAGGCTGGGCTTTTTGCCCTCCAGCTTCGCCAAAACCTCTGCCTTTTCCCGTTCGGAGTAGGCAAAATATGTCTTGTTCCCACAGGAAATTTCATAAAGCGGTGACTCTGCGATATAAACGTAGCCTTCCTTAATCAGGGTTGGAGTCAGCCGCCAAAGCATGGTGAGGATCAGGGTGCGAATCTGGAAGCCATCGACGTCGGCATCGGTGCAGATGACGATTTTATGCCAGCGGAGATTCTCTCGATTAAACAGAGACAAATCCTTATTGTGCTTATCCGTGACCTCCACACCGCAGCCGACCACCTTGAGTAAGTCGGTGATGATCTCACTTTTAAAAATCTTACCATAGTCTGCCTTGAGACAGTTTAAAATCTTGCCCCGCACAGGCATGATCCCCTGAAATTCGGCATCTCGTCCGAGCTTGACCGAGCCGAGAGCGGAGTCACCCTCCACGATATAGAGTTCCCGTCGGGTTACGTCCTTGGTGCGGCAGTCCACAAACTTTTGCACCCGATTGGCGATATCGACCGTACCCGCCAGACTCTTGCTTTTGATGCTCAGCCGTGCCTTTTCGCCTGCCTCACGGCTCCGCTTACTGATTAAAATTTGACGGGCGGCCTCCTCGACGGCTTGGGGATTTTCCAACAGGAAGATTTGGAGCTTTTCCCGCAGGAAGTCGGTCATACCCTCTTGGATGAAGCGGTTATTGACCGCTTTTTTCGTCTGGTTTTCATAGGAGGTCTGGGTGGAGAAGTTGTTGGAAATGAAAATCAAGGTCTCCTGAATATCCACCCAAGTGATTTTCGCTTCGTTCTTGGTATATTTCCCATTTTGCCGCAGCCAGCCATCCAGCGCAGAGAGAAAGGCGGAACGCATCGCCTTTTCGGGTGCCCCGCCATGCTCCAGCCAGGAGGAGTTGTGGTAATGCTCGATGAGATGGAGTCCACCGCAGAAGCAGAACGCACAGGAGAGCTTGACTTTATAATCGGGCTTGTCCGACCGATCCCGACCGATCCGCTCGCCCTCCCAAAACTGAATGGGGGTGTGGGTCTGCTCTCCGACCAGCTCCTTTACATAGTCTGCGATGCCGTTTTCGTAGGTAAAGCTGGTCTCCTCAAAGCCCTTCTGTGCCTCGGTGCGCAGACGGAACACGACCCCGGCATTGACCACTGCTTGTCTATGGAGAATATCGGTGAAAAATTCGGTGGGGATATCCGTTTGGGTAAAGACCTCCAAATCGGGCAGCCAAGTGATGGAGGTACCCGTTTGCTTGCGGTCTATGGGGGAGATTTTCAAATCCCCCACCAAAACACCCCGTTCAAAATGCAGGTCATAGCGATTGCCGTCTCGCCTTACAACTACATCCATAAAGCGGGAGGCATATTGTGTGGCACAGGCGCCCAAGCCATTTAAGCCGAGGGAATATTCGTAGTTATCGCCGCTGATATTGTCGTATTTTCCCCCGGCATACAGCTCACAAAAGACCAGCTCCCAGTTATACTTTCCTACCTTGTCGTTCCAGTCCACAGGACAGCCACGCCCGAAGTCCTCCACACCGATGCGTCCATCCCGATACTGGGTGACGACGATTTCGTTGCCGTAGCCCTCCTTGGCCTCATCGATGGAGTTGGAGAGAATCTCGAAAACAGCGTGCTGACAGCCCTCCAGACCATCCGAGCCGAAAATGACGCCGGGTCTTTTGCGGACACGGTCGGCACCTTCGAGCATGGAAATGGATTCATTTCCATATTCCTGTTTCTTGTTTGCCATGAAACCCTCCTTTTTGTGCTGCCTATCGTTTACCAATGCAAGCGGCACATGATTACAGTACCTTTAATCATAAGCTATTTACACGGGCTATGTCAAGGCTTAGTGCGCAGGCTTCTCCGCACAAAAGGGAATAAAAAACCACCCATTTGGGTGGTAAATTGACAAAATATAGCAATCTATGTTAAAATACGCTTGCACTGCGTCAGAGATGAGCGGTTAACCACTTCCCTTCCAGAAGGGAGGTGC
>CAYQRI010000115.1:0-4668 GCA_964420085.1 uncultured Ruminiclostridium sp. | reverse complement strand
AATAAGCAACAAAATATTCTAATATATTTATATAGTGCAGCAGGCGGGCATACAGCTCAGGAAGATCAGTTTTTTTTGCCGTATTTTATAAATTTGGCATATATATTTGATAATATAGAATCAGACTATGATGTATATAATCGGGAATATATAGCGTTGTCATTTTTATTTGAAAAAAAATTTGAATATAAAAAATCGTATAACTATTGGAAGGCAAGGGCTCTAGCAGCAGAAAAATAATTGGGTGGATATATACAATTAAATAAATTGTATATGTTAATTTAACATTGTAAAAGTTTAAGTTACCACATCTTTAAGGATCAATCATGCGTATTTGTATCATCGGAACTGGTTACGTTGGTCTGGTGAGTGCGGCGTGTTTCGCCGAAATGGGGAATGATGTCCGCTGTGTGGATGTCAACCCCGATGTTGTGGCCTTGCTCGAGAGTGGGCGGATTCATATTTTTGAGCCGGGGCTTGAGGAGATGGTCAGCCGTAATCGGCAGGAAGGTCGGTTACGGTTTATGAGCAGTCTTGCCGACGGACTGGATGATGTCGAATTTGCCTTCATTACGGTGGGTACACCTTCCCAGTCTGACGGCTCCTGCGACCTCTCCTATGTGGAGGGGGTGGCTCGCCAGATAGGTGAGCATATGCAGGCACCGCTTATTGTAGTGGACAAGTCTACCGTGCCCGTCGGGACTGCCGACAGGGTTCGTGAGCTTGTGGCCGCAGCTCTGGCTGAACGCAGGGTGAATATTGCCTTCGATGTTGTTTCAAATCCTGAATTCCTTAAGGAAGGGGATGCCGTATCCGACTTTATGAAACCTGACCGGGTCATTGTGGGTACGGACTCCGAAGAAACGGCCTCGGCCATGCGTGAGCTGTATTCACCCTTTGCCCGGAGCCGCGAAAAGCTCCTCGTAATGGGTGTGCGCAGTGCAGAAATGACCAAGTATGCAGCTAACTGCATGCTGGCAACGAAGATATCGTTCATCAACGAAATCGCCACACTGTGCGAGAAGGTGGGAGCCGATGTCCGAGACGTGCGTACTGGCATTGGCTCGGATCACCGCATCGGTTATCAATTCATCTATCCCGGCATCGGTTATGGTGGCTCCTGCTTCCCAAAGGACGTAAAGGCACTCATTCATACGGCACACGGTGCAGGTATGCGACCCGAGCTTCTGGAAGCTGTCGAGAATGTAAATGCCCGACAGAAACGCGCTCTGGCGCATCGGGTGGTGGACTATTTCGCTCCACAGGGTGGCGTAGAGGGGAAGGTCCTTGCCCTCTGGGGGCTTGCCTTCAAAGCAAACACGGATGACATGCGCGAGTCGCCGGCTTTGTCCATCATAGAGGAGCTGACCTCACGCGGAATGCGCATTCGTGCCTACGATCCGGTAGCTGCCGACAACGCACGCAAGCTGCTCGCACACAATCCGTTGGTTTCCATTGAAGATGAGCCATATGCTGTTTGTGAAGATTCGGATGCCTTGCTTGTTGCCACCGAGTGGAATCAGTTCCGCAACCCCGACTTTGACCGCGTAAAAGGAGCGTTGACTGCTCCCGTACTTTTCGACGGGCGCAATCTCTATTCTCCTTCCTTCGTTGCCAAACGGGGATTCGCTTACTTTTGTATAGGCAGGATGTAACATCGCTCCGTGGTCATGGAAACAGGCTCTGTGCAACGAGCACCAGCAGAGCTTGCATGCGAATCAAACCAAGCTCACCATCAGGACTTTTGATATGCAGATTCGGAAAGTCGTTATCCCTGTTGCGGGGTGGGGTACTCGTTCGTTGCCTGCCAGCAAGAATATTCCCAAGGAAATGTTGCCGATCTACAACAAGCCGGTCGTGCAGTACGTTGTTGAGGAAGCCATACGCGCCGGAGTGGAGGATGTCGTTTTTGTAACCAACCGGGACAAGAGTGTCATCGAGGATCATTTTGACTACAATCTTCAGCTGGAAGGCGTGCTTGAGCGTTCCGGGAAGCTGGATTTGCTCAAGAGTATCCGTGAGGTTGCCGAGATGGTCAACATCATGTCCGTCCGCCAGAAAAAACAGCTCGGGCTGGGCCATGCTGTCCTGTGCGCCCGAGAGATGGTTCGCAACGAGCCGTTTGCGGTGATGGTCGGCGATGACTTCATGATTGGTGACGACGCGGGCCTGACGCAGCTTGTCAGTGTGGCTGCCGAGCGGAACATGCCGGTTCTCGGGGTCATGGAAGTTCCCGCCGACAAGGTGAACCGCTACGGTATCATCATGGGCGACGAAATCACTCCCGGCGTCTATAATATTACGGATATGGTGGAAAAACCCGCCGTGGGTACAGTCGACTCCCGACTTGCCATCGTGGGGAGATATGTACTGACGCCCGATATTTTTGAGCCTCTTGAGAAAGTGAAGCCCGGGCACGGCGGCGAGATTCAGCTTACTGATGCGCTGGCCTCGCTGGCACGGGAACGCGGTATGTTGGCGGTAAAGATGGGCGGCATCCGTTTTGACGCCGGAGACTGGGTGGATTACCTGACTGCCAATGTCTATTTCGGCCTGCGCGACGAAAGATTGCGCGACAGCCTGAAAGTCCGTCTGCGTGAACTTCTGGATGAGATGCACTGTCCAAAATTATAATACTATAAAAAATTTCTACAATTCCAAGATCGTGATGAAATGGAAACACCGCAATATCTCTCCTTGCCTCGATGATTGCCTGTACGCCCCGCAGGACGAGATTCCCCGCCTGATTGCTCCTTAAAAAATATGATGGCAAAACTCGAGTCTCAGACTACAGATTCTCGATCAAGGTGCTTTAATAGTCAATTACACAAAATTATGGACAAGGATACCTCACTATTATCTACATATGTCTATTTATTGAATATTCCAGAAAGTTTCATAGATGCTTGCCTCATCGTGTCTGGAGCAAGATGGGCATATCGTTTTGTCATCTCAAGAGATGTGTGTCCCATAAGCTCAGCAACGGTATACAAGGGTGTTCCACGTTGGACCAACCATGATGCAAAAGTATGCCGTAGTGTATGGAAGACAACTTTTTGACGAGAATCAAGAATATGGTCATTTAATCCCAAATCCTTTACTGCGCGTTCAAAACTATCGGATACAGCCTCTCTACGAGTTCCAACCATAGAAGGAAAAATCAATTCATTTTTACCTTCCATGGCTCTACTTTTTAATACAGCATCGATTTCTGGTGTGATGAAGGCGTGCCTGGAATGTTTATTTTTAGGATCCTTTATATAAATTGTACCATTTGGAAAATCAATATCAGCCCATACCAGCGAATGAATTTCTCCTGCTCTCAATCCGGCGAATAACGATAATACAGCAGCATCATGTGTATCTTTGCTACGTTCAGCAAGAATTTTGAGTAGACTGATTGCTTCATCTGGAGTTAAAAAGCGCATCCGGCGAGAGTCTTGTTGTGGCTTTTTGACCTTTCGACAAGGATTATCTCCTGTGACAACGTCATGTGTATCTGCAAGATTCCACATCTGTGAGACGAGGGCGATAATATGACGAATGGTTTGAGGAGACTTTCCGTGGCTGTGTGCTTGCATTACCAGTGACTCTACATGAGAAGGCCGTATAGAAGAGATGGGGATATCACGCAACAATGGAGCAACCCATTTGTTATAGATAATCATTTCGTTTCTAACTGTTGCTATGGTTTTTGATGCTCTGGCATGTGGCTCATATGTCTGATTCCAAAAGTCGTCCATGGTCAAGATGGCATTATCCAACACTTCTTGCAGACGTTCTTCTTCAGCTCTTGCCTCTTCCTTGCTGCGCCGTATGCTTGCCAAGGATGTATCGGGAGTCCCTGTACGTATATTTTCCCGAATTTCTGAGAGTAAACGGTAGGCCTTCTCGGCGGTCATCCCTTCACTTGCCCAGCCAGCCACTTCCTCTTTATCCTTACCCTGAATTTTGCATCTGATGCAGAAGCACCTATCGAAACCAACCCCATGTTTTCGTGTTTTATGGAATCGATAACGGACACCCAAGAACTTTGTTTTCACCCATTCTACGGCCATTCTATCCCTCCCAAAATACCATTAACAGCCATAAATCCCGCTGCCTTTTGGCTCTGAGTTTATCCCGCTCTTATCCCGCTCGTCAATGGTGAACAGCAGAAAAGTGTGTGAAGGACTGGGAAGGATGAAGGGTAATCATTTTTTCATTAACATACTTTATTTAAATATAAAAATTGTATAATGTGATAGAATGTGAAGAACTGTGAAAGTTCGTATAAGTGCTATTGTTTCAGCTTCCCAAGCTGAAGGTCGCGGGTTCAAATCCCGTTTCCCGCTCCAGAAATTTCAAGGCGTTACATGCATATCTGTGTGTGACGCCTTTTCGTTGTGACCAAATTGTGACCGGAATGGTCACAATGGCGTCACAAGACACCCTTTTCTTCCTCCGCGTTACTCTTTCTCCATTACTCCTACGTCGTTTTGGCACGCGAAGAGGGGGGCATTGCTGGCGTTGCCACAGCATATGCAAAAGGCGGGGAATACTCCCCGCCTTCTTCTTTCCCCAGTTTTGGGGGATAGGTGCCGGTTTCCACATCGCTGCGGCGCAAGCTGGATTTCCCGACAGGTCTTTCATGGGAAAGCACGGTGTATCGCTGCGGAAGGCTTGCGC
>CAYQRI010000114.1:3323-4847 GCA_964420085.1 uncultured Ruminiclostridium sp. | reverse complement strand
AAGGGCATTCCTCTGGTACAATACCTTCAATTTATCGAAAGGAGACTTACGCTGCATCATGGACGATAGCGACAGTACAAAGGGAGACCGACCTCCTCCTTATCAGCATTTAAAAACGGTGGGACATAGCCTGCGCCTACGCGAGTAGCGTGATGGGTTGTGTCTTTTTGCGTTTTTTTCGGGTGGTTTACAGGTGTTGTAAGCCATATCGATACAGTTAGAGGAGGAAGTTACATTGGAAGGCTCAATTCTAGTTATGCTGCTGCTGCAGCTTGTTTTAATTTTACTGAATGCCGTGTTTGCGTGTGCAGAAATCGCCGTGATCTCAATGAACGACGGCAAGCTGGCAAAGCTTGCCGCCGAAGGCGACAAGCGTGCCGTGAGATTGGCACAGCTCACCAGTCAGCCCGCCCGCTTTCTGGCGACGATTCAGGTGGCCATCACGCTTTCCGGATTTTTGGGCAGTGCGTTTGCCGCTGAAAACTTTTCGGATGTTTTGGTAACGTGGCTGGTCGGTATGGGGGTTTCTGTTCCCACGGCGACCTTGGAGGCGATTTCCGTGGTGGTCATCACCCTGATCCTCTCCTACTTTACCTTGATTTTCGGCGAGCTGGTGCCCAAGCGTGTTGCTATGCGAAAGGCGGAGACCTTGGCTCTGGGTATGTCCGCCCTCATCACGGGGATTTCCAAGCTCTTTGCCCCCTTGGTTTGGTTTCTGACCCTCTCCACCAACGCCGTATTGCGGCTGCTGGGGATTGACCCGAATGCCGAGGATGATGCCGTCAGCGAGGAGGAAATCCGGATGATGGTGGACGTCGGCAGCCAGAAGGGTGCCATCGACCACGAGGAGAAGCAGTTCATCCAAAATGTGTTCGAGTTTGACGATTTGACCGCCGGAGACATCGCCACCCACCGCACAGACCTCTCCCTGCTCTGGATGGAGGACAGCATGGAGGTCTGGAAGCAAACGATCCGTGACAGCCGCTATACCCGCTATCCCATCTGTGAGGACTCCGCCGACCGTATTATTGGCATTCTCAATGCCAAGGAGTATTTCCGCCAGGAGGATCAAAGCAGGGAGGCGATTCTGCGCACAGCGGTACGACCTGCCTATTTTGTGCCGGGAAGCGTGAAGGCAGATGTGCTGTTCCGCAATATGAAGCGTACCAGAAACAAGCTTGCCGTGGTCTTGGATGAATACGGCGGACTGATTGGCATTGTCACCATCAACGACTTGGTGGAGCAGCTTGTGGGCGATCTGAGCGACGATGAGGGCGAAGAAGAAGAACGGCAGAGCATCGAGCAAATTGATTTCAAAACGTGGCGCATTTCGGGAGAGGCCTCTCTTTCCGAGGTTTCGGAGGCGGTGGGCATTCCTTTGCCCGAGGATACTTACGATACCTTTAACGGGCTGATTTTCAGTGCGCTGGATGTGATTCCGGCAGACGGCTCCACGGTGACGGTGGAGGTTTCCGGGCTGGTGGTACGGGTGACGGAAATTCGAGAGCATCAGGTGGAAACGGC
>CAYQRI010000114.1:0-3223 GCA_964420085.1 uncultured Ruminiclostridium sp. | reverse complement strand
ACATCGGCGCCGAAGCCGCCGTTTTCGACCAAGACGACAAAGGCAAGCGGTAAATTGGGGTCATCTACAAAGCCGACAAACCAAGCGTGCGGCTGGTTTCCGCCGCCGACCTCTGCCGTGCCGGACTTGGCGCAGACCGGCAAATCCCCAAATTTCGCCTGCCCATATTGAACGGTGACGTTATTTCGCATCATCTGCTTGAGCGTGGCACAGGTTTTAGCGGAGTAAATATCGAAGGTTTCCTTTCCTTCGGGGAAGCCGGCGGGAATGGCAGAGCCGGTGAGGGTTTCCTTTGCAACCAGACGTGGCACCACGGCCACGCCCTTGTTGGCAATGCCACCCACAAAGGAAAGCATGGAACAGGGATTCACCAAGTCCTTGTCCTGTCCCACACCGGACCAGCCTAGCCAGGAGGAGCCGTCCGGCTCTACCACATAGCTGCCCTTTGCCGTGCGGATGCCACAGACGGTGAGCGAATTCATCAGACCCGCTTCCTTCATGTAGACCTCCAGCGTCTCGCCGCCCAGCATCAGGGCGAGGGTTGCGTAGGCACCGTTGCAGGAGCGGGCGAGAGACTGGTTGATATCCATATTCGATCCATGGACATAAGGACAGGTGATGACATCGTTTCCGATGGTCAGGCTGCCTGTGCAGGAAAAGCGGAAATCGGCAATGTCCTTTTTTTGCTCCAAGGCGGCGGCTGTGGTAATCAGCTTGAAGGTGGAGCCGGGCGGATAGGTGCCGGAGAAAAAGCGGTTGAGATAGACCCCGTCATAGGCAGGGTTTTCGTTTACGTCGGCGGGCGGATTCTTGGGGTCGTAGGAGGGGGCGCTGACCAGACATTTGACATCGCCGTTGGTGTAATCATAGACGGCCACCACGCCCTTGTGTCCATTGAGCGCCTTGTAAGCGGTTTCGTTGAGGGTGGAGTCTAGGGTCAGCGTCACGTCATGACTGCCCAAGGTGGTGCCTGTGATGGGATTGTAACCCGTCAGCTCCCCTGAGAGCACCGAACGGAGGGAAGCACCGAAGTTTCGATCGCCCACCAGATGCAGGGTGGAGACACGGGTGCTTTTGTTTTCGGCATAGTCTCCCGTCTCGCCGTCGTAGAGCTTTACGCCGTTTCTGTCATAAATGGCACCTGAGGCATAGTAGGTGTTGCCGAAAAAGCCCACCCAGTCATCTCCCTTGGTGATAAGCTGGATACAAAAATAGACCAACCCGCCCATGAGAATGGCGGCAATTAAAATGATAATGAGCGTGCGTCGTTGCAGTCGCTTCATCGCTTTTTCCCCCTTTTGCGTGTGTGTTCTTTGCGGGGCGGCGGTGTGGCCGACGCTCCATAGGGCTTGTCATAGGGGTTGTCACCGTAGGCATCGTAAGGGGCATAGCCGTCATCGAAAACCGAACCTTCCTGATAGCCGTCGTCATAGCCATAGCCGTCGTAGTCCTCGTAGTTGTCATACGCATCGTCATAATAGCCGCCCTCATCGTCATAGCTGTCGTCATAGTCGTCGTACCAGCCATTGTAGCGGTCGTTATAGATGCTGTCGGAGTCGGGCGGAATCCAGCCTCGTATGCGCTTGGGCAGCTTGAGTGTGAAGCTGGCATTGGGTCGAGTGTCTGCCGCCTTCATAAAGGCAAGAAGTCCCCAGCATGAAATCATACTGGAGCCGCCCATCGAGACAAACGGGAAGGTCACACCTGTGAGCGGGAGGATATCCACAGCGCCCAAGACATTCAGGGACGCCTGAAATACGAGCATCGCAGCGGCAGAGCTTGCCGCAATGACATAGTAGCTGGAGCGAGCTGTGGCGGCACAGCGGATGGCGTAGAGGATAAAGATGAGCAGCACAAAGACCACACACAGAGCCAACAGCAGCCCGAACTCCTCGCTGATCACACCGAACACGAGGTCGGTGTTGGCGGCACCGATGTTTTTCAGGAAGCTATCCTCAGGGCCTTTGCCGAACAGACCGCCGCTGGCGATGGCAGACATGGTTCTGGTCTGCTGATAGCCGCCCGGCTCTGTAGAAAATTCCCAGACGTGCCGCCAAGCGGAAAAGCGATTGGCGATATAGGGCTTAAAGCGTAAAATCAGACCGCCGCCGGCAACCGCTGCGGTGCCCATCAGAGCCAAGAAGCCGAGATCGCCGGAGCGCAAAAAGGCAATGACCAGCAGGGCAACGAAAAAGATGAGGGCGGTGCCGAAGTCGCTCATGAGGGCAAGGCAGCCCATGCAGAAGCCGCAGAACAGCACGGTAAAAATCAGGTTTCTGCGGGCAAACAGACGGTCTAGGGTGGCGGCACCGGTGAAGATGAAGGCGATTTTCACGAACTCTGAGGGCTGGAAGGAGAAAAACCCAAGGTTGATCCAGTTTCGGGCACCAAAGAGCTTCTGACCCAGTACCACGTTGAAAATCAAAAGACAGCAGGTGAAAATAGCCACAGGCCAGCGCAGGGAAACCGTGGAGCGCAAATCTCGCAGCAGCAGGCTGAGCGAGAGGAATAGAAAAAGCCCCAGCAGCATACAGATGGTTTGTCGAAGTAGGTTTGGGGGCGAATAGGCGGCGGTGATGGCAAAGGAGATGGTGCAAAGGAAAAAGGCGATGGTCTCCGCTTCAAAGGCGGTTCGCTTCATCGAGCGATAGAAGATGTAAAGTCCCCACATACAGCAAAGCAGGATGCCGAAGGAGACGCCGATCATGCCCAGCTCATTTACCTCTCGTCCGGGGAGGCATTGTATGCACATAATGAGCTGAAAGACGGTCAAATGGGCGAGGGTTTTTCCGGGGCTGAGGGGACGCTCTGCCACGCCGAGCCGCATGGCCTGTTCCCGCTCCTCCTCCTCGCTGATGGCATAAAAGGAGAGAGGCACCCCACCCAGCGTGATGATATCCCCTGATTGCAGTACGACGGTATGTCGGATGGTATGGTCATTTACCTTGGTGCCGTTTTTACTTTGGAGCGGCTGAAGCTTCCAGTTTCCCTTATCGTCCCGCAGAAGGGCGATATGGCTGCGGGAGACTGTGGGGAAGTTGAGGGTGATATCCGACCACCTGCCCCGCCCCACGGAGTTTTCCCAGTGGTGTAAGTCATAGCGGATGCCGTTTCCGTCGGTGAGCCAGCCCCAGATTTCCTTTCCGGGTCGCTCACGAAAGAGGGACAACAGGCAGCGGACGAGAATGACGATGGCGATAATCACGGCGACGATGCGCAGAAT
>CAYQRI010000113.1:2324-4859 GCA_964420085.1 uncultured Ruminiclostridium sp. | reverse complement strand
GGGACAGTACAGTCAGGCCTTTCCGTCCGAGCCAAGAACGTGAAGAATTTTATCCTTCACCAAATCATGGACACACTGGCGACCAACCTTCAAATAGCCTCTCGGGTCAAATCCGGCAGGATCTGCCATAATTTGCTGCCGCACACCGGCAGTCATGGCAAGACGCAGGTCTGAATCGATGTTAATTTTACAAACTGCCATACCGGCCGCCTGCCGCAGCTGATCCTCAGGCACGCCGATGGCATCCTTGAGCTGCCCGCCGTTTTCGTTAATCATATCCACATAATGCGGCACCACAGAGGATGCGCCGTGAAGGACGATGGGGAAGCCGGGCAGACGGCGAGAAATTTCCTCCAGGATATCAAAGCGAAGCTGGGGCTTGCTGCCGGGCTTAAACTTAAATGCGCCGTGGCTGGTGCCGATGGCGATGGCCAAGCTATCCACGCCGGTGGCCTTAACAAATTCCTCCACTTGGTTGGGGTCTGTGTACGAGGAATCCTCAGCAGAGACATCTACATCGTCCTCGATCCCTGCCAAGCGACCCAATTCGCCCTCGACCACAACCCCATGCTGGTGGGCATATTCCACGACCTTACGGGTGAGTGCAATATTTTCTTCAAAGGAATGCTTAGAGCCGTCGATCATGACGGAGGTAAAGCCGCCGTCGATACAGGCCTTACAGATTTCAAAATCCTCACCGTGGTCCAAATGGAGTGCCATAGGCAGACCTGTTTCCTCGACAGCCGCCTCGACCAATTTAAAGAGGTAGGTGTGGTTTGCGTATTTGCGTGCACCTGCGGAAACCTGCAAAATAAGAGGAGAATTGACCTCCTTTGCAGCTTCCGTGATTCCCTGAATGATTTCCATATTGTTGACGTTAAAAGCACCGATGGCGTATCCGCCCTCGTATGCTTTTCGGAACATTTCTGTGGTTGTTACCAACGGCATACATACCGCTCCTTTCGATTCTTACGTCTTTTTATTTTAACAGTATTTATTGGTAATTGCAAGTGGAGACTCCGTATGTTATGATAATTTAAGAAATGCAGAATCATTTTCAGCATTCACAAATTGTATGTATAAAAATCAGAATGCACGCCTCTCCGTTGTCAGAGCTTCTTCCCTTCGCTTACTCTGCACAGCTGCAGCGTATTGTGCATTCTTTATTATGGGAGGAATCGTTTATGGAACAGTTAAAAGGCGCTTGCATCATCGGTCAATCCGGTGGTCCCTCTGCCGTCATCAATGCCAGCGCACAGGGCGTGATTGAAACGGCTCTGCAAAACCCCAACATCACACGAGTGCTGGGTGCCGCACACGGCATCAAGGGTGTATTGGCAGACCGTCTATATGATATGGGACAGGAGGATCCGTCAGAACTCGCCCTGCTCCAATTCACGCCCTCCTCTGCCCTTGGCTCCTGCCGCTATAAGCTGGCAGACCCCGACGTGGACGACACGGACTATCGCCGCATTTTGGAAATCTTCCAAAAATATGACGTCCGCTTCTTCTTCTATAACGGCGGCAACGACTCAATGGACACCTGCAATAAAATCAGCAAATATATGCAGAAGGTCGGCTACCCCTGCAATATCATCGGGGTGCCGAAAACCATCGACAATGACCTCAGCGGCACCGACCATTGCCCCGGCTTCGCCAGTGCTGCCAAATACATTGCCACCTCCTGCATGGAGCTGTATCAAGATGCCCGTGTATACGATACTGGCACCGTGGTCGTCGTAGAAATTATGGGACGGCACGCCGGTTGGCTGGCCGGCGCAGCTGGACTGGCCACTTGGGCAGGCTCCGGTCCTGATTTGGTTTATTTGCCCGAGGTCGATTTTAGTATGGACGACTTCCTCCGTGATGTCAAAGCGGTCTATGAGAAAAACTGCACCTGTCTGGTCGCTGTTTCAGAGGGCATTCATTACGCCGACGGTACCTTTGTCTCCGAGGCGGAAACCTCTGCCACTGACGGCTTCGGTCACGCACAGCTCGGCGGTCTGTCTGCCATGCTGGCGGATGTCATCAAGCAAAAGATGGGTGTGAAGGTGCGTGGGATCGAGCTGTCCTTGCTGCAGCGCTGCGGCGCACACTTGGCATCCAAGACGGATATCGACGAAGCGTATCTTGTGGGAAAAGCTGCCGTAGAAGCCGCCACAAGCGGTGTCACCGACAAGATGGTCGGGCTTCACTGCACACGGGATGCGGCAGGCTATCACTGCGAAACCAAGCTGGTGGAGCTGACAGAAGCCGCCAACACCGAACGCAAGGTACCGCTCGACTGGATTTCCGCAGAGGGAAACGGCATCGAGCAGGGCTTTATTGACTATGCCCTCCCCCTCATTCAGGGCGAGACTCCACGGGTCACGGAAGCATCCCTGCCCCGATTTGCTAAACTGAAAAAGGTCTTGACCACCACGCTTTGATGCTTTGATAGAAAATGGGGGCTGTAAAAAAGTCAGACTGCCCAAAATGAACGGAACAAATCCCAGCAGAAAACGAGAGCCTTCTCGCCTACTGCTGGGATTTTTT
>CAYQRI010000113.1:0-2224 GCA_964420085.1 uncultured Ruminiclostridium sp. | reverse complement strand
TTCTCTTTTGTATAATGTGTGTTTGTAAATAAAAAGAACCATCACCAACAAGGAGGGCTAATCAACCAATATGAGTACATCTAAGAAATCCGGCGAAGCCGGTTCCAAGGCAAAGCTCTACTGGGCTATTGGCATTGTCATCGCCATCTTAGTCGCAGCACTGCTGATCTGGAATTCCGGTATTTTTGTCAAGAATTCCACTGCCGCCACCGTAGGCGAGGAGAATTACACTGTCTCTGAGCTGGCCTACTTCTACCAGATTGCCGCCAACAGCACCATCAATATGGCACAGCAATATAAGCAGTACGGCATTGATATGGGCTATGATCCCGACCTCTCCCCTGCCCAGCAAATGTATAACGAGGAAGAGCAGAAAACCTATGAGGATTACTTCATGGAAACCGCACTTTCCCAGCTGCAGCGTGTCTCTATCCTGTGCAAGCAGGCAAAAGAGGACGGCTATACCCTCTCCGACGAAGGCAAGCAAGCTGTGGAAGACAACTTCTCCCAGCTTCGGGTTTACAGCATTCAGGCCGGCGCAACAGAGGATGCCTATTTAAGGATGGTTTACGGTCGTTTTATGACCAAGTCCCTCTTTAAAGACCTGCTGACTCAGTCCATTCTGGCGGATGAATATGCTGCCCATAAGGCCGAGCAGTTTACCTACGACGACGAAAAGCTGAACACCTATTACAACGAAAATGCCGCTTCCTTGGATTCCTATGACTATCGTTATGCCTACATTAACCTCAAAACCGAGGCAAAAACCGATGCAGAGGGCAATCCCATCGAACCAACCGAGGAAGAAACCGCAGCCGCTATGGAGGTTGCAAAGAAAGATGCCAACAACATGGTCTCCGAGGTGAGAAACGGCACGGCCTTCAACACCGCAGCCCGCAACTATCTGGACGAGACCTCCGCTGCCTCCTATGAGGACCCCGAATACAACCACGCCACAGATACTCTGGGAAGCGCACTCAACAGCACCTTCTCCGCATGGCTCATGGAGGATGGCCGCACCACCGGCAACGTGACTGCGATTGAAGTGCCGGGCACCGGCTATTGTGTGGTACAGTTCCTTGGCCGCAGCAAGGCAGAAAACAGCTACCAGACCATGAGCTACCGCAACATTAAGCTTTTGGCAGAGACCACTGCGGGTGAAGACGGCACCGCCGCTCCCACTGAGGAACAGCTCGCCGCTGCCAAGAAGCAGGCGGACGAGCTTCTGTCTCAATTCCAGTCCGGCACCCCCACTGCGGAAGCCTTCGGTACGCTGGCCAAGGAAAAAAGTGCAGACGAAGCCACCAAGGCAAACGGCGGTCTGACCGAAAACGCAAATCGTGATACCCTCCCTGCCGCTGTCAAAGAGTGGCTGTTCGACACAGATCGCAAGATTGGTGATGCTGCCGTTGTGGAAGCAACCGACGACACAGGCAAGGTTGTCGGCTACGAGGTTCTGTTTGCCGATGGGTTTGGCGAAATTCGCTGGAAATATCAGGCCACACAGAAGCTCCGCACCGCCGACTACGATGGGTGGTACGCTGAGATTCAGAAGAGCTATGAAGCCGTTCTGACTGATGCCGCAAAGAAAATTCCCACTCTTTAATCCAGCAATTCCAAGGGGACTGTGACAAACTGCTGTCACAGTCCCCTTTCCTCTAAAAAAGAAAGGACACGATTTTATGGCAAAGGAACAATTTCTCCGCACAGAAATGCTACTGGGAACCGAAGCAATGCAAAAAATAGAAGCGTCCCATGTTGCGGTTTTCGGCATTGGCGGTGTCGGAAGCTGGTGTGCGGAAGCCTTGGTTCGCTCAGGCGTGGGCGAATTGACCCTCGTCGATCAGGATCAGGTGGGGCTTACGAATTTAAATCGGCAGGCAGAGGCTCTGCACTCTACCTTAAATATGGATAAGACCGAAGCCATGGCGCAACGGCTGCGAGACATCAATCCAAGCTGTGTCCTGCATCTCATCCCCGCAACCTATGACGCCGACCATCGTTCGTTATTTTTTCCCGGAAACTATGACTATATTGTCGATGCCATAGACTTGGTTTCCTGCAAGCTGGATCTCATTGAAACCGCCCGCCAGCACTCTATTCCCATGATATCCTGCATGGGAACTGGCAACAAGCTGGATCCTTCCCTATTCCGGGTTGCCGATATTGCCAAAACGGAAGGCTGTCCCTTAGCCCGTATTATCCGCAAGGAACTGAAGGTGCG
>CAYQRI010000112.1:0-4883 GCA_964420085.1 uncultured Ruminiclostridium sp. | reverse complement strand
CCCAAAAGGGCAAGCACGATCATCAGCTCCACCAGCGTGAAGCCCTGTTTTTTATTCAAATACGGCACCTCCCTCAATCCTTGACGCAGCGTCTCTTATCAATAGGATACCACAAAAAGGTGGTCTTTGACAATGTGTCATTCTAATTCTGCGGGGTTTCCAAGCTGTCATCCTGCGCACAGCGAAGAATGACAGACAGACGTGCAAAGCACCCCCCTTAAATCAGGGGGGTGCTTTGCACATTGGGAAACGTCAAAACCGCTTTGAACAAATCTCCATCTACCACAAGGGTGCAGTCACCCTCTTGCAGCCGTGTGAGACTTTGTACAATCGAAAGCCCCAAGCCGCTGCCCTCGGTGCTGCGGGACGCATCGCCGCGCACAAAACGCTCGCTCAGCTCCTCCGCCGAAATGTTCAGCGGGGTGGCGGAGATGTTGCGGAAGGTGATGGTCACGTCTGTGCCCACAACCTCGGAGCTGAGATAGACCCGTGTGCCGCTTTGGGCATATTTTTCAATGTTCGACAGCAAATTTTCGAAAATTCGCCACAAAAGCCGTCCATCCGCCAAAATCACTGGGGTTTCCGGCGTCATTGTCAGCACCAGAGAGAGATCTTTCCTTGCCAGCTTTTCCGTATATTCACCTGCACATTGCTCCAATAGGATATTCACCTCGGTGCGTACCCGTTCCACGGTAAGGCTCCCCGTCGCCGCCTTAGAGGCCTCCACCAAATCCTCGGTAAGCTTTTTCAGGCGGGCGGACTGCCGTTCCAAAACCGCCAGATGCTCGGCAGCGCTCTCCGTTGGCATCGGCTCTTTTTTGAGCAGATCCACATGGCTGACAATGGCGGTCAGCGGCGTTTTGATGTCATGAGAGACATTCGTAATCAGCTCGGTTTTCATGCGCTCTGCCTTCAAGCGTTCCTGTACGGCGGCTTC
Source organism: uncultured Ruminiclostridium sp. (assembly GCA_964420085.1). GTDB lineage: Bacteria > Bacillota > Clostridia > Oscillospirales > Oscillospiraceae > Evtepia. The sequence continues at coordinate 3,946 of CAYQRI010000112.1, read as the reverse complement.
GATGCCGTCCCGAATATGGTTCAGATTTTCGCCGTGGGTCTGAAAGTCAAAGCGGAGATTTTCCAGCGGGATACGATAGTCAAGATTTCCCTTTGCCAGTTCTTCGCCGCCCTTTTGCAGCGTGCGGAGCGTCAGCACAAGATAGACAGCGACTGCCGCCTCCGCCAGCTTGAGCAGGAACCAGAGAATCACGCCAAAGAATACGCCGCCGACTATGGCAATGATGCAAAGCCCCTCCAGAAAGCACAGCCCCACAAACAAAACCACCGACTTCCAAACCAGAGGAAGCTTTTCTGCCATGCGCTGTCCGACCGCACCAAGCTTTTTTCCCCCTGTTTTTAAAAAGCGCCGCAGCAGGCGGATCAGACGATAGACCAACGTGTTTTTCCAAAACGTCTTTGCCCGCAGACGAACCGCCCAGCTAGAGACCATCAGAAGCAGCAGGAAAATACAACCCAAGCTGACGAGGGCAAAGGTCGGCAGCAGCAGCTGGAGCTGGCTGGAAATCGGGGCGGCGACAACCGCAACACCGCAGCCCACAGCGAAGAGCAAGCCGCCCGTGTACAGCTCCAAGGGAATGCGGTCGAGCAGGGAAAGTACGATTTCGTCCGTGTCGCTCCGCCGTCCGGCGAACGCCAGCAGCAGAACAAAGCCCGCAAGACCGACAAGACCGCACACGGCACAAATCCCCACCAGAGCAATGCGGTTTTCATACAGAACCCGTGAAAGCTCCAGAAGCTGTCCGTAGGAATCCCCAACCAGCGTATCCCCCCGTACAGAGCCGGTGACGGTAATCTCCTTCGTTTCCTGCACCAAATACCGTGCCGTCAGGTAGACCTCATCCCTCTGCGAGCTTTCTTCTACAGACCACTCAATCAGAGAGTAGCTTTCCCGTAGCTTTTCCACCGCATTTTCGGCTTCCGCATGCGATTTATAATATTCCGCAACCGTCTTTTCCTCCGACGACACAACCACCGATGTATAATAGGTATCGGTAACCAACACCTTCTCGGGCGGCTCCTTCCACTCGCTTTTTAACAGCGTCTTGCCAGAGGCATCCGTCACGGTGAAATAGAAGTTGGTATTTTCCTCTGCAAATTGGCGTATATAGTCATTTTCTACATTCTTGTTTTTCTCTGCACCCAACGCCACCTGGGCATAATCGGCGGCTTGCTGCAAGTCCCGCCGGAGATTGCTTTGTAGGATCGTCTCCTGCACACTGCGGAGATCCTTATGATAGGCGTTTTGACTCAGCAAAAATGCCGTCCCCACGCCGCTCATGAAAAACAAAAACAGCGAGACAAGGCAGAGAATCCAAAGGGTCACCTTTCCGCCCATTGTTTTCAGCCATGTATTCATGTCTATTTTTCCTCCATTTTATAGCCCTGCCCCCACACCACTTTAATATAACGTGGGTCGGCAGGGTTGATTTCCAGCTTCTCCCGCAGATGTCTGATGTGGACAGCCACCGCATTTTCCGCCCCATACGGCTCCTCGCCCCATACCTCACGATAGATTTGGCGGGGCGAATACACCCAGCCGGGATGCTGCATCAGAAAGCGCAGAATTTCATATTCCCGTGGGGTGATGGCAACGGGGTCCCCGTCCAGCGTAACGACCTTGGCGTTGTGGTCGAGCGTAATACCGCCAAGCCGCAGCACGGAGCCGGCGGTCTCCCCGCCGCCGAATTGCAGATAGCGCCGCAGCTGCGATTTCACACGGGCGAGCAGCTCCACGGGGTTAAAGGGCTTGGTCACATAGTCGTCGGCACCCAAGTTCAGACCCAGAATCTTGTCCGTATCCTCTGACTTTGCGGAGAGGAAAATCACCGGCACGTTAGAGTGCTCCCGCAGCTTACCCATGGTGGTGATGCCATCCATCACGGGCATCATGATATCCAAGAGCACCAGATGGATATCCTCCTGCCGCAAAATCTCCAGCGCCTCCTGCCCGGTATAGGCGGGGAACACGGCGTAGCCCTCTGCCCGAAGGTAGAGCGTCAAGGCGGACACGATATCCTTTTCATCGTCACAGACTAAAATATGATACAAAACCCCATCACCTCCTGCGTTACTGTCCTTTAGTATAGACAAAAGCCCTTTAACAAACAAGCACCCCACTCTTTAAGAATTCCTTAAGGTGGCCAAAGGCCACTGTTAATCTCGAGTTCATCCCTTGCTGCTTAAATACAGGTTGCCGCCCAAGGGGGGAGCTGTGTTGTCCTGCAACTGGTGGCCAAAGGCCACTGTTAATTTCGAGTTCATCCCTTGCTGCTTAAACACAGGTTGCCGCCCAAGGGGGGAGCTGTGTTGTCCAGCAACTGGTGGCCAAAGGCCACTGTTAGGCCGTGACTACACGTTTTGGGTTAAATCGACTGATGTGCCCGGTATGAAGTCCTACCTCCCGCCACGGGCGGGGACGGGGGGTGCCGCGACTGCGGTCGCCGGGGGACGTCGCCCTCCTGGGCGGGGCACCGCTTTCTCCGTAGAAAGCGGTGGGAAAGAGCGACAAGGGGGTTGCGACCCCCTTGCATCCCCGGGGACAATGTGTCGTCGCTCTCGCTCCTCTGTTTTGGCTTTGTGGCACAGAGGACACGTCCGTCCTTCTGTACCACCCTTTGGTTGTTCCCAGATTTGGATACTGTCTTTTGATAATTATTTCTTGACTAGATTTTTTGAGGGGAAAATCCTAACATAAAAACCTTCCCTTGGATATCTCTCTGCATCCCAGCACCAAATTGCGCCTTTGCCGCCCATTTCTTGACACAAAAAAACCGCCCCCTACGGGCGGTCATTGACAAAAAAGGACGCAGTGTGTAAACTGGTGTCAGACACCGCTGCAAATAGACGGTTAGCCACTCCCTTGTGAAAGGGGGTGAAGCGTGATGGAGAAGAAACAACTTCTTTTTAGAGTTGTCGTATGCTTGATTTTGTTGAGCTACATACTTCCCATAAAAGCGTGCTGACCGTCCGGTATGCACCCGAACGATCAGCGTAATTAAAATTATGCAATTTGTGAAGGGCTAACCGTCTTTGCAGCGGTGTCCCTTGTATTTGCATTATAACACGAAGCCCCATTTTGTCAAGCGGCTGGGCAGCCTTCACGCTAGACGGTCATTGACAAAATAGTTCGTTGTGTGTAGACTCATTTCAGACACCGCTGCAAACAGACGGTTAGCCACTCCCTTGTGAAAGGGGGTGAAGCGCGATGGGAAAGACACCACTTCTTTTTAAAGTCGTGGTATGTTTGATCGTTTTGATCTACATACTTCCTATAAAAGCGTGCTGACCGTCCGGTAGCCCCCGAACGGTCAGCATTTCGTTGATTCAGTAAGGTTTGGGCTAACCGTCTTTGCAACGGTGTCCTTTGTATCTGCATTATAACACGCCGCCCGATTTTGTCAAGCGGCTGGATAGGCTTCACGCTAGACGATCATTGACAAAATAGATGGTTGTGTGTAGACTCATTTCAGACACCGCTGCAAATAGACGGTTAGCCACTCCCTTGTGAAAGGGGGTGAAGCGTGATGGAGAAGAAACAACTTCTTTTTAGAGTTGTCGTATGCTTGATTTTGTTGAGCTACATACTTCCCATAAAAGCGTACTGACCGTCCGGTATGCCCCCGAACGGTCAGTATAGTAAAACCATCTGATTTAGTAAAGGGCTAACCGTCTTTGCAGCGGTGTCCTTTGTATTTGCATTATAACACGAAGCCCCATTTTGTCAAGCGGCTGGATAGCTTCGAGTCGGACACGATATATTTCGTCCGACTCGCCACAAGCTCCCTCGCTGTGCTCCGGATGACACAAATGCAAAAAAACAAAATTTCTCTTTACTTTATCACGGTAGAGTGGTAATATATTAAACAATCAATCGAATCCGAAAGGGGATTTTATGCTATGGAGCTGGACTTCAACATCCTCCGCAGCGGCGAGCAAACCATTTT
>CAYQRI010000111.1:0-4986 GCA_964420085.1 uncultured Ruminiclostridium sp. | reverse complement strand
TCGCTGTTGGATAGATTTCTTTATTTGAAACAATTCTTTTAGCCCACTAAACATACTGTCATCTACTTTCTCTTTTTTTGTTGACATAAATTACACAAATGCTATGATTTAATTGGTGCTAATTTGTGGATGAGCTTATTCCGGAAAGGGATATATCATGACAGAAAAAGATATGCGTGACCTGCTCCGGCAGCTCACTCCGCATCAGAAGGCGGCTCTTCACGAGCTGCTATTAAGCCTTGCACAAATGCCTTTACCTTCTCCGCATCGGCAGCCGGAAGGCTCGTCCATAACCGAATAATCTCATCATCTAGCGGCTCGCTCTCCTTCGTGGGGGCGAGCCTTTTTTCATCTAAGGCGGGTTCCACCTCCCCCAATAGCTCACTCGTGGTGACACCTAGATAGGTGGCTAGTAGCTGGACTTTTTCAACGGATGGGGTACTGCCTCTGGTTTTAATGTGGTTAATCAGGTTCTTTCCTGCGCCACTTTCAATGCAGGCAATCGTTGGTTTGGTGCCAAGCATTGCACAGTATTTTTCTACGTTTTGCATAAAAATTTCCTTGTCCATGGTATTCACCACCTATTGAAATAAGAATTTGTAAGAATAAACGATAATCCCCATAATAGGAATAGTTTGTTGACATTCCCCAATGTATGATTTATCATTTAATCATAGGTTAACGAAAGGGGGTGAGAAGATGTCTCGATCCCGTTCCTATTATGCGGAACCATTTAGCGATAAGGTCATTTCCATTGCAGCTGAAATCGTCCAGAAGCTGGTCGAAAACAAAGTTACGTTTCAGGAAGCCGACAACTGTTTAACTTCAGCACAGGAGCAACTGTATGATACGACCAGACCAGTTAGCATCACAGTTCCTTCGCAAGAAATTCAAACAGAGAATCCTTGAGTAAGGATGATTCCTCAGACATAGCTTCTTTTAGCTGGACAGGAACCCCTGCAGGAAAATACTTCTTCAGCGTATCTTCTATACGGGAATCGTGCACACGAAAAAAGTGAAGTATTTCTTGTTCCAATTTGTAATCCATGATCAACACCTCCATTCCTCTCAATTAGCAAGGGCTACAGACCCAATGCCGCTTTGACGATGGCTTTGTCCTTTTCGCTGGCAGAGGAAAACGCCGTCCATAGATGCCTTGCCTCCGGCGGTAAGCTGCCGGAGGTTGGGTTGGGCGGTGGTCTGACCTCACCTAATAGCTCACTCGTGGTGACACCTAGATAGGTGGCTAGTAGCTGGACTTTGCTGACAGAGGGAGTTTGCCCACGTTTAATATCATTCAAAAAATTACGTCCAGCACCGCTTTCCGTACAAGCAATCGTTGGCTTTATGCCTTGCTGTTTGCAAAGAGCTTGTACATTTGCAACAAATATTTCCTTTTCCAAGCAATATCCCTCCTATTATAAAAGAATTTGGAGAATCGTCCAAATAATCAGTCATTACTGATTTTGTGTTGACTTGCAGTGATTACTGATTTATGATTTAACCATAGGTTGAAGGAAGGGGGTGAGAAGATGAAGTTAGAGTGTTTGTCCTGCCAGACAGTGAGTCAAAAGGATTTGGAGCTTGCGCAACTTAGAGAGACGATGAAGCGCAAAGACCAGAAGATTAAAGAACTGGATCACGAAGGGGAAACTATGCTGCTTGCCACGGAGTTCCTGCTTGCGTCCATCGAAGTGTGGGCGAAAGCAGCGGGCATGATCCCATCAGCCGGGGATACCGAAGATGAAGCTCGTAAGGAATTGACCAATGGGAAGGAGAAGGTCAGAACCCTTTTTAACAAGCTCGTAGAAATGGGCGAGCCGGCCTTTCTCAATGGGCTTCTCGGTGCGCTGCATCTCCCGCAGGATTTCCAGCATCTCCTGTAGCATGACCTGATCCTGTGCAGGCTTTGCCGCAATCAGCTTTTCAAGGTCGGCGAGTGCGGCACCTGCGGAGACGTTCAGAGTGGAGCCTGTGACGGTATTATTTCCCAACATGGCGTTGTTTAAGGTCGCCCCACCCATGTTGAACTGCATGGTGGGGACTGGAGCCTCAGAGGGAACAGTGCAGCCATTTTCTACAAATCGCTCACCTTTTTCTGTGAGGGATAATACAAAGGCGGAAGATATCCCGATAGGCTCAATGAGATAGCCCTCTCGCTCCAGATAGTTCACATCGTTTTGAAGTGCTGAAAGATTGGCAATGTATTCGCCGGTTTCTTCATCCTCAAAGTTGATCTGGAGAGGCTCCCCTCTGGACTGATTCCAAGCATATATTTTGTTTAGTAAGTCTATTCGAGACTGTTTCATGAGACAATTCTCCTTTGCTCGGAATGTTTAACAATAAGTTAATCATAGCAAAGTTTCTCAAAATTGACAAGGAGGTTTTTAAATGCCAAAAAAATTGGATATTGCTCACGCACTGGCAAGAGCCGACGTGAGCCAGCAGGAGCTGGCGATTGCCTTGGGGGTGTCTGCGGCGGCGGTATGCGAGTGGGTATCCGCCCGCAAGCAGCCCATGGCCAACCGCCTGCCGGACATTGCCCGCATCTGCGGCTGCAGCGTGGATGCCCTCTACACTATCGTACCAGATGGGAGGGGAAAGCACCATGAAGAAGCATGACGGGAATATTTACAAAACTGCCCGCCTGAGTGCCGGATTCACCCAGGAGCAAGCCGCCGAGGAGCTGCTGCTCTCCGTTGAGTCCATCAGTGCCTACGAGACAGGGCAGCGAGTCCCAAGCCCCAGCATCACGGGCGAAATGTGTGCGGTCTATGATGCGCCGCTGCTGATGTGGCGGCATATGCGGGCGCTATCCAAGGTCGCTGAAGATATTATGCCTCCCGTCGAGGATATGAGCTTTCGGGAAGCGGTGCTGTATCTGATCGACTCCATCTACGCCTTCGCCGATCGGCATCGGGACAAGGAACTCATCAGCATCGCAAAGGACGGCGTGATTGATGCCGAGGAGCGCCCCGCCTATGATGCCATCATGCGGGAGCTTGCAGAGATCGTGCAGTCGGCTATGGCACTGCGATTTTCAAGCGGTGCGTATCAAGACAAGCCATATCCGCATAGTGTCCCATAGAAGGGGGTGCGTCGTATGGAGACCACTGTCACACGCACAGTCACAGAAGAACTGGAGTGCATCGGGGGGAAGTCCTATCCCATCACGGTGACCAGACTGCGTTCTAAGGAACCGTTTGAATTTGTCCACCGTGGGAAGACACTGCTTGTCGATGCCGTGACCATCACAGACTCCGGCAGGCTTGGCACCAGTACCATCTGCACGCTACATCGGGACTTTACCCAAGCCCAGCGTCAGGCGGGACGCAAGCACATACAGGACACCATCGCACGGGTGATGGTTGAACAGGGAATTTGGTGATTGCCATGCAAATTTGTATAAAAAAAGCCCCCGTCGGTGTTCCAGCACCAACGAGAGCAAGCGAAAAATCAATTACATTCAGTGTAGCATAACGAAAGAGAAAACGCAAGAGGTGAAATATGGCCGTTTTTCGAGTCGAAAAAAATCAGAACTATACCACGATGGCGAAATTCCATCTCATGGATGACTCCCTCAGCCTGAAGGCCGTCGGGCTGCTCTCCAAGATGCTCTCGCTGCCCGATGAGTGGGACTACACCGTCGCCGGGCTGGTCAGCATCTGCAAGGAGGGCAAGGACGCTATCACCGCCGCAATCAAGGAATTGGAGTCTGCCGGCTATATCATCCGCCGGCAGACCCACGACGAAACCGGTGCCTTTTCCGGCAGCGAATACATCATCTTCGAACAGCCCCAAGACCAACCGGAATCGCAGCCTTCTGAACCGTTGACGGAAAACCCGTCAACGGATAATCCGTCAGCGGATAACCCGTCGACGGAAAACCCGCCGCAATTAAGTACTAAAGATATAAATATACCCCCTATAGTCCCCCAGAAGCCAAGGCGAAAGCGTCGATCCGGACTGCCGCACTGGAAGCCGGAACGCTTTGAACGGTTTTGGGCGGTCTACCCGTCCTATTCCTGCAACAAGGGTCAGACCAAGGACAGGGCGCAGAGGGCGTGGGACAAGCTGCAGCCGGATGACGAACTGATCCGCACCATGGGACTTGCCTTGGTCGACCAGATGCAGTCCGAATTATGGCAGAAGGGCATTGCTGTCCCCTATGCATCCACCTGGCTAAACCAGCGACGGTGGGAGGGGCTGAAGCCTGTCCAAGAAGTGCAGGACAAGCCATCCGCTGTCGCAGATGCCATGCCGGAGGGGGCGTATCTGCTATGACGGAAACAACGGCGGTATCCCGATCCCAATACCTCGATGCGCAGACCGGTGTGATCGGTGCCTTGTTGATCGACGCAGCCCACACCGCCGGAGAGATCTTCGCCCGCACCAAGGCGGAGCATTACTCAGAGTCCTACCGCACCATCTGGTCGGCGGCGAAGTCGCTCTACGACAAGTCCAAGCCAATTGACCCCGTGACCATCAAAGCCATTGTCGGCAGTGAATACACGGAAATGATGCTGCAGCTTATGGAGGCTACTCCGACCGCCGCCAACTACAGGGCATATATTGATTTGCTCATCGAGCATTACAAGCTCACCACGCTGCAATCGCTGGGGTTGCAGCTGGCAGGGTGTCGGGCAGGCGATGAAATTGACGGCATCTTAGCTGCTATCAACGACGCTGTCGTCCAGCGGCAAACCGTGCAAATTGTGAACACCATGGAGGGGCACGTCGATTTCCTCTGCCGCATGGACGAAAAGCCAACCCACCTGTCGTGGTTCTTCCCGTCTTTGACCGATACCGTGACCTCCTCGCCCGGTGATTTCGTGGTGTTGGGCGGTCGCCCATCGTCAGGCAAGACTGCCCTCGCCCTGCAAATGGCGTGGGAGCAGGCAAAGACAAAACGGGTCGGGTTCTTCTCCCTCGAAACACGCCCCGCAGAAATCTATGACCGCCTGCACGCTATGGTCGCCCGCATCG
>CAYQRI010000110.1:0-5039 GCA_964420085.1 uncultured Ruminiclostridium sp. | reverse complement strand
GGTAGCAGAAAGAACTCCGCCCATCTCCTCAACAATCGTTCTGGCAATATACAGCCCCAGCCCACTGCCCGTTTCCCGATTGCGCGCACCCACATAAAAGCGCTGGAAGATATGGGGTAGCTCCTCAGGCGAAATGCCGCAGCCTGTGTCGGACACTGTGATGATTACCGTGTCCGACATTTTCTTTGCCGAAAGCGTAATATGTCCGTCAGGTGGGGTGGCACCCATGGCGTTATAAATCAGATTTTCGAATAAAATATCCAGCTTTTCAGGCTGTGCTACGATCCAGCAATCCTCCTGCGGAAGGACGACGGAGAGATGGATGGAGGAAACCTCGGCATCTCCCTTGTGGGTGGCATACAGCTCCTCCAGTAGTTCTACTACAGACACCCGATGGGCTGTGCCTTCAATTCTATCCAACTGGGTAATGGTATTGAGCCCCTGCACACGGCGGCTCATCTCCTGCTGCTTTTGCTCCACCTGATCGATATAGCGCAGCAGCTCACTGTCTACACCGGTGTTGTTCTGGCGGATGGCACGGATAAACGCCTGGGTAGAGCGCAAGGGAGCCTTGAGGTCGTGTGCCATATCAGAAAAGAACGCTTTGCGCTCTCGGAGCAGCAGCCGCAGCTCCTCGGTGCGGTGCGCCACCTGCTGCTCCAAATGATTGGTCAGTGCATCGTTGTCTCGCAGCATCTGCTTGTTGCGTGCGACCATCATAGCGGCAAACAGCGCCGTCAGGAGCAGCCCGCACCACTCAAACTGCCAGAAAAACCGAATCGGCTCAAAGCGGTTGGAAAACAGTAAATTACATACGAGTCCGGTGGCAAAGATGAGACCCCCGGAGAGAATATAGGGGGCTTCCGTCTGTCTCCGCCTTCCGGCCCGTACAGTGAGAAAGACCACGCAGAGGAATATAGAAATCAGATAGATATCCTTTGCCAGACCATGAACCCGCACCGCCCAAGGGAGGGCGGGGATTAAGAGATAGAGTCCTAAAAGAAGCAACGGGACAAGCCACATGACCTGCTGAACCGACAGAAACCAGCGTTGCCGTACCTCGTCCGCCGCCAGAGCGGTCAGCCGCACCACGCAGAAAATCAGGCCGTACAGCGCCAAGCCCTCCACCATCTGCCAAAGTGGCAGCAACGGCAGATGGAACAGCCCTACAAAATAATGGGACAGGTACACGGAAAAGAAGCAGCACAATACGCCCAGACAAAACGGCATGGAGCGGCGGTCTCCCCGCCAGAGCACCAGCGTAAACAGCGCCAGCAGCAGAGAAAGTCCGGTGGCAAGGCTGTATACCAGCGTCTTGGCGTTTTGCATCTCCGCCAAAACCTCCGGCCTGCCAATAGATGGGGGAAAGTACATCCCGCTGTAATAGCCACTTGCGGAGGTGGTCTGCACCGTGAGTAGCTGGTCGCCCTGCTCCAACAAAAAAACTGCCGTTCCGTTGCCGGTGCCCCGGGAAATAATGGTTCCATTCAGCGACAGTACAAAATCTGTGGAGAGCTTTGGAAAGCTAACAGCCACCGGAAGGGGCGCGCCATCGTAACGCAGGGTCAGAGAATAGGAGGCCGTGCCGTGGGGCGGGACGGTAAGATCCTTCCGTTGTAAGGTGGAAAATTCACCGATGTAGGTGGGAAGCTTTTCCGTGCGGCTGTCGGTGAGCAGCCAGCCGTCGATGAGAAAGATGGGGCGGTTGTCTGCAAGGTCGCTCTCGCTGAGCGAGATGACCCCGTTTTTTCCATAGGGCGGCGGCGCTTGATATTTGTTGTCGCAGAAATAAAGTAGTGTGAAAAAAAGACTCAGCCCACCCAGCAGCACGACAACCAGACGCACCGGATGCTGCGTTTGCCTCATAGCGGCACCTCCTTTTGCTCTGGGGGAACGAAGCGATACCCCTCTCCCCAGACAGTTTCGATGAAGCTATGACTTGGGCAGGCCTTTTCCAGCTTGCGGCGCAGGCGGGACATCTGCATTTGAACCGATTGACTGCCGCTGCCTTGGCTGCCGTCCCAAAGGCTGTGGTAAATTTCCTCCGGCGTACAAACCTGACCCACACGCTGTGCCAGCAGCCACAGTAAATCAAATTCCACGGTGGTCAGCGGGAGTACGCCGGACGCAAGCTCTGCCCGACGCTGTGCCAGATCAATGCAAAGGGAGCCAAAGCGAAGGGGCGGACGCCCCAACCCGCCGCGACTGATGCGGGCTTCTACCTTAACCCAGAATAGCTCGTCCTCGGTGTCCTTGGTGATGTAGTCGATGCCCCCGACTTGAAAGCCCTCCCGCTGGTAGGTTGCATCGCTTTTCGTGCTTAGAAAAATCACCGGCGCACCGGTTTGCTTGGCGAGTGCGGCGCAGAGGTCAAAGCCTGTTTCGTTGCCCAGCATAACATCCAGCAGCACGCAGTCAAAGGTGCCCTCCGTTGCTGCGAGAGAAGCCGTCTTGGCGCAGTCTGCCTGCACGACCTGACAGCCCTTTTTCTCCAATAGCTGAGACCAGTAGTCTCGTGCATCCTGCTCGTCGTCCACCAGCAGGATGCGGTAAGTGAAGGGCTGCTGCAGGGGACGCAGGGGAGGAGGTGGCGGGGGAGGCGTCGGCACAGACACCTTTCCCGGGTCGGACAGGAGGCACATATAATCCTTGCGCAGCTCGGGGTAGACATACTTCGAAACCCGCACACTGTGTCCGCACCGTGTCACAATACAGCTCGGCTCCAGCCTTTGCACATGGCGCAGGTTGACGATATAGGATCGATGTACCTTGATGAAATCCGGACAGCTCAAGAGCTTTCCTTCGTATTCCGCAAGGGGAGCTGAGACCTCAACCGTTGCTCCGTTGCAGAGATAAAAGCATAGAATTTTGTTGATGACCTCAACGTATTCCAAATCGGAAAAGAGAATATGTACAATCCCCTGACGGCTTTTCATCACCAAGCCTACATCGGTATCATGCTTTAAATCCGCTTCCAGACGATTCAGAACGGCAAAGAGAAGTCCCTCGGACACGAGCGCCGGCAAACAGTACCAGACCTCATTGCCGTACTCCGCTTCTGTCCATTCGGCGGTGGTGGTTACAGGAATCAGGCGTACCCATTGATCCTTTTCACGGATTTCAGCAATCAGACCCGTGATGTTGTCAATCGCACCCAGCAGGATGGCATCATACTCGCCACCAAGCAAGCTGCCGAGCAAGTCAAAATCCGTTTCAAAAAAACGATAGGTCAGCGTCCCTTCTCGCTGTGCTCCATAGCGGTCAAGCAGCGGATGGAGTCGGGTGCGAAGCTCCTTGTTTTCGATACAAACTGCAATGTGCATGACGTTCCTCCTATCCGCAAGTTTTTATTATTTTATTTTACCATAGGCGGTATGACGTATCAACACAGCAAACTTCCTATTCGCGCTATTTCGCCACCCATTCGCACCGTGCATGGTTTTTGGCTGCTTTTTTATGCTATCGTTATAGCATCAAAAAACGCTATGTCAGGGGGGCTTGGGATGCGTATTGCTTTGATTACAATGTGCGTGTTGCTTGCTGTGATAGCGTGGCTGATTTGCGGGGGACGGAAGCTCTTACGCAGACAAAATGATTTTGCCCTTGCAGATAAACAGCTCGCGCTTTACAGAGTGCTATATGCAAGGGCGAGGGATGGTCCGGAGGCGCATCGAGCATGGGAACAGCTGAAGCTCAGCCAAGCGATCTATCGAAAGGTAGCGGCAGAATACGACCAATGTGTTGCAAAACCCATCCATCGTCCGATTGCATGGGTTTTAGGGTATCGCAGCATCTTGCCGGAAAAGCTGGACTAGATCGGCTGGATTTTAGAACAGAGCATGAGAAAGCGATGACGCAGCGCACGTTTGACAATGGTTACAGGAAGGATCTGACCGAAACGATCCTGAAGTATACACAAATCATGAGGAGGAATTTTTATGACAAAGACATCTGCATTTTTAATCACCTTTTTCTTGGGTGGTTTTGGTGTCCACCGTTTTATGGCGGGCAAAATCGGCACCGGTGTACTCTGGCTTTTGACGGGTGGCGTTTGCGGCATCGGCTGGCTGATTGACGTGATCACAGTTGCCACAAACAAGTTTACCACGGCAGACGGAAGACCCTGGGTTACTGAATAAGAATCAGCGGTGGCTCTGCATTTGACTATGCAGGGCCACGACCCATTGAAAAGGAGATGCGGGCTTATGAACAGTACAGAGAACATATCGAAACCAACAAAACCAACGAAATCCGCAAAAACCAAAGCGGAAATTCTGGAACTGATTGTGGTGATCTTTTTGGGTGTTACAGCTTTATTCACCGCTTGGGCCTCGTGGATGGGCTCTCTCCACGGGGGCAACCAAGCCACGGCGTATACCGAAAGCAACAACATTGCAGCAGACGGAAATGCACGCTGGAACGAGGCGGCGCAAAATCTGAGCCGCGATATGGCAGTCTGGGATCAAATTTATAACCTGCGTATCGAGCAGGAGTTTGCATACCAGCAAAATAATGCCACCGAAATAGAAAAGCTGCAGTGGCAAATCGATTCCCTGACCTATAACAACATCAGCGACGAATTGCAGAGCGCCATCGATTGGGCGGATGCACAGAGCGAGTATGTCTCTCCCTTTGCCATGGAAGGCTTCATCGACAGCTACTTTGCGGATGCCAATGCGGTGCTCAGTGAGGCAAGCGAGGTGCTGGAGGTGGGAAAGCAGGCCAACAGCGATGGCGACACCTTCGGTCTTGTGTCGGTGATTTACTCGATCGTATTGTTTTTGCTTGGTATCTGCAACACCTTCAAGAGCGAAAAGAATCAACTTGTGGTAACCGCAATCAGTGGTGTGATTCTGGTCGCCACCACTGTGTTTATGTTCACCATTCCTACGCCGGAAGGGTTTGCGCTCTTTTCCTTTTTCAAGGGCGTGTGAGCCATCCTGTCCGTACCTCCTCCGTGTCATCCTGAGCGTAGCCAAGGTTGACATAGAAAGCGGAACGCCATGGCGAATGAAGAAAGCGCATTGCCGCAACGGAAC
>CAYQRI010000109.1:0-5061 GCA_964420085.1 uncultured Ruminiclostridium sp. | reverse complement strand
CGAATTAAGAGCGGGCTTTGCCTGACCTGTGTTTGCCCGCTGTTTATATCCAAAGTTGATACCGGGAACATGGGTTGATTGAATCGCAAAGGTAGGAACTCGAATTAAGAGCGGGCTTTGCCCGCTTAAACCATTTTTTCCGGATGGAAAGCATCGTCGAAGCCCTCTGGGGTGAATAGACCCAAAGAAACTGCCGCCTCCTTCAGGGAAATGCCCTCTCGATGCGCCTTCTTGGCAATGGCCGCCCCATTTTCATAGCCGACCAGCGGCGTGAGGGCGGTGACGGTCATCAGAGAGCGGGTGAGGTTTTCCGCCATTTTCTCTCGATTGGGCTGCAAACCTGCCAAGCAGCGCAGGGTGAAGGAACGCATGGCATCCGACAAAAGACGGACAGACTGCAAATAATTATAGCCGATCACGGGCAGATAGACGTTCAGCTCAAAATTGCCCTGCGAGGCGGCAAAGCCAATGGCGGCATCATTGCCCATGACCTGAACTGCCACCATCGTGAGCGCTTCACATTGGGTGGGGTTCACCTTGCCGGGCATGATGGAGGAGCCGGGTTCGTTTTCGGGGAGCAGCAGCTCGCCCAAGCCGCAGCGGGGGCCAGAGCCTAAGAGGCGTACATCGTTGGCGATTTTCATGAGATTCGCAGCCAGCGCTTTGAGGGCACCACTGGAAAAGGTGAGGGCATCCTTGGCGGTGAGGGCATGGAATTTGTTTGGGGCGGTACAAAACGGCAGACCAGTGCGGTCAGACACTGCCTTGGCCGCCGCCACATCAAAGCCCTTCGGTGCGTTCAGACCCGTACCCACAGCGGTGCCGCCCAGTGCCAGCTCATAAAGACCCGACAGGGAAGCGGTGAGCATTTCCCGTGCGTGCTCCAGCATACTCCGCCAACCGCTGATTTCCTGTCCGAAGGTGATGGGAACGGCATCCTGCAAATGGGTGCGTCCTGTTTTTACCACCGTTTCGTTTTCCTTTTCCAAGCGGGCAAGGCAGGCGGTCATCTCGTCCAGTGCAGGGAGCAGGTGGGTGTGGACGGCGGAAACGGCGGAAATATGCAAGGCGGTGGGGAAGGTGTCGTTCGAGCTTTGGGACATATTGACATGGTCGTTGGGGTGCAGCAAAATGGCGCCGTGCAGGGCGTTGCCATAGTGGGCAATGACCTCATTGCAGTTCATATTCGTCTGTGTGCCGCTGCCCGTCTGCCAGACGGAAAGGGGGAATTCGCCGGCAAGCTTTCCGGACAGAATATCCCGACAGGCGGCTTGGATCAGCTGATAGCGTGCTTCGTCCAGCTTGCCCAAGCGATGGTTGGCTTCGGCGCAGGACTCCTTTAAAATAGCAAAGGCACGGATCAGCTCCGTGGGCATCTTTTCCTCCCCGATGGGGAAGTTTTCATAGCTGCGTTGGGTTTGTGCGCCCCAATGGCGGTCCTTGGGGACGGCAACCTCGCCCATCGTGTCGTGTTCGATTCGGTAGTCCAAGAGAAAACCTCCAGTTTGTTATTCGGGTGGATGCAGGGTGATCTGTGAAAACAGGTGATTCAAAGAGTCCCGTATCACCAAGCCCGCTCTGCTGTCGAAAACAAGCGGGGGCGTGTTCAGTACAATCAGCTTGTGCCGCTCAAACGCCTTCATCAGATTGGGGACGGGAAATTCCTTCAGGGCAGAGCCGTCGATAACCAGACAGTCCGCCGCCTTGACCTGTTCTATGGCCTTCCCCAAAAGGGTGAGGTCATATGGCTCCTCCCGCAGCACGATGTCCGGGCGGACAAAATCACCGCACATATCCACGGTGCAATAGGCGATGGGCGTGGGGCTTTCTGCGATGTAAGAAAAATCGAAAAACTTTTCGCAGCGGGCACACCAGCTTTTCATCATGGAGCCGTGCAGTTCATAAACGGCACGATTGCCCGCCTCTTGATGGATGCCGTCGATGTTCACGGTGAGAATGGCGCACAGCTTCCCTCTGTTTTCCAGCTCTGCCAAAAAGGCATGGGCGGTGCCGGGTGTCGCTTCCAAGACGGGCGCTAAGATTTTTTCCCGATAGTAGCGGTAGAAAAACAGGGGATATTGCTGCAAAAAGGAGAGCGTGAGAATTTCCTCGGGGGGATATTTATATCGCTTCAAAAAATCCTCGTCCATCGTGCGATAGTCGGGGAAGCCGGCGGCGGCGGAAAAGTCGGAGCCGGTGATGAAGACGATGTTCTCGCTTTCGTTCATCCACTTTTCAAAAAGCTTGTGTTCAAAATCCATAGATAATCACACCTTTGCTATAGACTTATTTCACGGTGATCTGAGAAAACACTTCCCCGATGGGCGCATTGAGGGCAAGGTTGGCACGGCTGTCCATACCCGTGGGGGTCTTGTTGATGAGCACGAGCTTTTTGCCCGTGTAATAGTTGACCAGACCGGCGGCAGGATAGACCACCAAGGAGGTGCCGCCGATAATCAGCATATCGGCATTCCGAATGGCGGCGATGGAGTCGGACAAAATCTGAGAATCCAGTCCTTCCTCATAAAGTACCACATCGGGACGGATGATGCCCTTGCAGTCTCCGTTGGTGCAGCGGGGCAGCCCCTCGCTCTCTGCAATGGCGGAGAGGGGATATTTTTTATGGCAGCGTGGGCAGTAATTTCGCAGGGTGGAGCCGTGCAGCTCATAGACCGTTTGACTCCCCGCCAGCTGATGCAGACCGTCGATATTCTGCGTCACGATGGCTTTGAGCTTTCCGGCTCGCTCCAGCTCCGCAAGCTTCAAATGTGCCTTGTTTGGCTTGGCGCCTGTGGGCAGGAGCTTATCCCGATAGAAACGGTAAAATTCCTCCGGCTCCTGCGCAAAAAAGGAGGCGCTCAGAATGGTTTCCGGGGGGAAGGCATAGTGCTGATGGTACAGTCCGTCTACGCTGCGGAAATCGGGGATGCCGCTTTCGGTGGAGACACCCGCCCCGCCAAAAAAGACGATATTGGTGCTTTCATCAATCCATGCTTGTAGGGTGGCAAGTTTCTGGTTCATAGAGAAAACCTCCGTTTCCAAATGGCGTATTCAGCTTATCTTCTGTTGTTGGGACGATGTGGCCGCTTTGTGGGGGGCGGCGTTTTCGAGCGGCTTCTTGGAGGACTGGGTGGGCGGTCATCTTTAAAGCTTCGCTCGGGTCTCTGTGCCCGTGCGTCTGCTTCCTTACGTCGTTGCGTTCTGGGATGGTGTTCCCTTCGGTGACGTGCCTGAGCCTCTTGGCGCTTTCGCTCCAGCTTTTCTCTGCGTGCCTGCTTTTTCTGTTCGGTACGGCGCAGCATGAAACGCTTCACAATGCCAAAGGCAAAAAAGAGAAGTGCAAGCAGCAGCAGGATTTGTACATAGGTGTTGCCAAACACGGTATTGACGCTGGAGACAAAGGCCAGGAAACCGGAAAAGGAGGCGTCATTTGTGGCAACCATATCTACCGTGCCATAGGCCTCGCCGTCATAGATGACGGTGACAGCGCCTAAGACATCGCCCGATTGGATGGGGGCGCTGGCGATTTCCGTATTGAGCTTCAGCCGCAGCTCCAGCCGTTCTTCGTTGAATTCCCCCGGAATCAGGGCGGTGACGGACTGGGCGGGCTGCAGGACGATGTGAGAGGCCTGCAAGGAGAAGCGCAGAGGAATTTCCTGCAAATAAGTATCCTTGTTTAGGAGGGTGGCGTTTTTGAAGTTGGTAAAGCCCCACTCCAGCAGCCGTTTGCTTTCGCTGTACTGCTGCCGATCGACTTTGTTTCCGTTGGTGGGATTTTGGGCGCCCAAGACCACGGAGAAGAGCGTCCGCCCGCTTTTCTTTGCGGCGGAAAGCAGACAGTAGCCTGCCTCGGGGGTGCTGCCGGTTTTGATGCCGATGGTGCCGCTATAGGTATAGCCGGGATATTTCTTAGGGGTGAGGAGAGCATTGGTGTTATGGAGAACACGGGCTTCGGAGAGGTTGGTGGCAGGGACGGTGTAGCTCCCTGTGGAGACAATTTCACGGAAGGTGGGATGCGTCATGGCCTGCTTTGCCATCGTGTAAATATCCCGTGCGGTGGTATAATGGTCGGCATGATGCAGACCGTGTGGATTCATGAAGTGGGTGCTGTTCATGCCCAATTCCTGCGCCCGTGTGTTCATGCGTTCGACGAAGGCGGGAATATCGCCGCCTACGGCGATGGCCAAAATATTTGCCGCTTCGTTGGCGGAGGGGAGCATCAGACAATAGAGCAGATTATTGACGGTGAGCTGTTCTCCTGCCACAATATTGGCGGTGGAGGAGCTGGCGGTGATATCGTACAAAGCCTCCGGGGTGGCGGTGATGACGGTATCCAAGGAAAGCTCCCCCCGCCCGACGGCTTCTATCGTGAGCAGGGCGGTCATGACCTTGGTGATGCTGGCAGGGTAGCGCTGTTCATCGGCGCTTTGCTCATATAGCACTTGACCGGTATCAAAGTCAACGAGCAGTGCGGCGGTGGCGTTCACCGAGATTTGCTTTATGTTTTGCGGCTCTATGGCAGAGGCAAAGGAAAAGAGTCCGGCGAGCAAAGAGAGCACCAGAAAAAGTGAAGTGGTGCGAGTTAATATTTTTTTCATAGGAAAGCTTCACATCCCGTGTTATAATGACAAGAGAACGCATCCGATTGGAGAACCGGCGGTTCCCTAGACAAATGTTTCTACCTTGAGTATTCAGTATAACAAAGCCAAGGGGTCGACGCAAGGGAGTGGGTTAGAATGTCTCGATTTTTTTTGAAAATCTCTCGTTTAGAGGGGATCACCCTGGTATTTACCGCTTTATTTGTGGTGGGAACACTGGGGTATTTCCTGCTGGCTCAGCCAAGTGAGGCGCCCACCTTGGTGGAAACTAGGGGGCAGGAGACCGCACCCAGTCCTGCACCCAGTCCCGAAGCACCCGGAATGCTGGAGGGAGAGCGGCTCAATATCAACACAGCACAGGCAGAGGAATTGACTCGGCTGCCGGGTATTGGAGAGAAAAAGGCGGCGGCGATTGTCGCTTGGCGTGAGAAAAACGGTGCCTTCTCCTCAGTTCAGGCGCTTT
>CAYQRI010000108.1:0-5093 GCA_964420085.1 uncultured Ruminiclostridium sp. | reverse complement strand
AGCCGTAGCGGTCGTTGACGTTGGAGCGGATGTCCTTGATGATTTCGGCAATTTCGGGATTGGACTTACTTAATTTCTCCACCCGATCAATGGAATGCAAAACCGTGGTGTGGTCACGGTTCTGGAACTCCTTGCCGATGTCCTTCAGCGAGAGCTTGGTCATGTTCCGAATCAAATACATGGCAATTTGACGTGCCTGAGCAGTCTCCTTGTTTCGTCCCTGACCACGCAGCGCAGCGTCCTCAATCGTATAGAATTTACAGACCTCCTCAATGATGACGGCGGCGGAGGGCAAAATATCGGTGGTGTCCTTGAACATATCGCGTACCGCGCGGGTGACCGAATTGGCATCCACATTGTTCCCCAAGAGATCTCGAAACGCAAGAATTTTATTCACTGTGCCCTCAATCTGGCGGACATTGGAGGTGATGTTTTCTGCAACATAGGTGAGCACCTCCTCGGGCAGCTCGACGCCCATGCGAATTGCCTTGTTTTTGATGATGGCCATACGGGTTTCGTAGTCGGGCGGCTGGATATCCGCCAAAAGACCCCACTCGAATCGGGTTTTGAGTCGATCCTCTAAGCGGAGCATTTCCTTAGGCGGTCGGTCAGAGGTGAAGACGATCTGCTTTTTTTCCTCGTAGAGGTTGTTAAAGGTGTGAAACATTTCCTCTTGGGTGGAGTCTCTGCCCGCAATGAATTGGACGTCGTCCATGAGGAAGACGTCTGCGGAACGATACTTATCCCGAAATTCTTGGTTACGACCCTCTCGAATGGCACGGATCAGCTCGTTGGTGAAGGAGTCGCCTCGAATATAGACGATGCGATAATCGGGATGATGATTGTGAATGGTATGGGCGATGGCGTAGAGAAGGTGGGTTTTGCCCAGACCAGATTCCCCGTAAATAAAGAGGGGGTTATAGTTTTCCGCCGGGTGCTCTGCCACAGCGATGGCGGCAGCGTGGGCGAATTTATTGGAGTTGCCCACAACAAAGCGTTCGAAGGTATAGTCCTCTGTACCGGGGAGGAAGCGGGAGGCAGGCTCTTTTTTACCAAAGCTGTCTTTTTCTTCCTCGCCCAAAATGGAGACCTCCAGCTCGGCGGAAAAGAGGTCATAGAGCGCTTTCTTGATATCGGGCATATAGCGGGACTTTACGATTTCTCGTTTAAAGTCGGTGGGGATATAAAGAATAAACCGATCCTCCTCCAGTGCGATAGGCTCGGCGTCGGAAAACCAGGTGGAAATGGTGGTTTTGGTCATGGTTTGCTCCATGAGCGTCAGAACCCGTTCCCAAATATCGGTGGCGGAGTTCATTTGATTCCTCCTTCTCTGTGTATACCCTGTGTCTGTCGATTTTTGCAGGGCAGAGGGGAAACGCAAGAGTCGGCTTCCCCGAAAAATAACATCTATGAAAACTCATTTATTATAGCAGATTTTCGGCTCAATAGCAAGAGCATTCATTAATATAAAGGAATGCACTATCATACCCCGCCCTATTTTCGTCCCACCCCGGGCGGGCGAATCCCGCTGTTAATCTCGAGTTCGTACCTTTGGAGGTGAATTGACCTGTGTTCCCGGTATGCAGTGGTACTTCCCCCTGCGGGGGACGGGGGGCGGGCAAAACACTGCCAAAAAATTGATTTCCATGGGACTTAAAAAATTTAGGTTGACACAGTTGATTCTTTTCCGCTATAATGTTAAGGCATTGGTATGCAGAATGAGGATTTTCTACCCCATATCGCCCAAACTGGCGAAAAATAGGGACAGCCCCCTAAGGGAACCCCTGCCAAAAATCCGACGATTTCTGCTTCTTCATTTGACGACCACAGTCGGGGCAATGCGGCTGTTGTGGTTGGCGGAGGCTTGCACTCCGCTCGAAATAGATACAGGAGGTGTATCAGAATGGTTCGTACCTATCAGCCTAAGAAGCGTCAGCGTTCGAAGGAACACGGATTCCGCAAACGTATGGCAACTGCCAACGGGCGTAAGGTTCTGGCTCGTCGCCGTGCCAGAGGCCGTGCTCGGCTGACCCACTGATGCCGGGATTAACCGCATAAAGCATGATGAAAAGGGGCGGGGAATCACCATTCCACCGCCCCTGCGGAGCATCTATCGCTTTGCCATTTTGCCTTTGCGGAACAAGGAGAAATGAAGATCGTGAACTATACTGTCTCCTTAAAGGAAAACAGAAGCTTCCGCCGCCTCTATGCCCGGGGTAAGAGTGCGGTGGGTCCTGCCTTGGTGCTGTATTGCCAAAAAAACGGCCAACGTAATTTTAAAAGAAATGGCCCTAAAAATGCAATGCCGCAAAACCGCTTTGGAATCACAGCGGGCACCAAGCTGGGGCACGCAGTGGTGCGAAATAAAGTGCGCCGCCGTCTGCGGGAAATTTATCGCCTGAATGAGGAAAAGCTGCTGCCCGGCTATGACATTGTCGTCGTTGCCCGTATGCGAGCTGTCCACAGTCGATATGCCGATCTGGACAAGCAGTTTCTCCGTCTGGCAAAAAAATTGCAGCTCCTCCGCCCCACAGAGAGCAAGGAGCCATGAAGACCGTCCTTCTCTGGATGATTCGATTTTATCGAAGGGTTATTTCCCCTGCTCGCCCCCCCTGCTGTCGCTTTATTCCCACCTGCTCGGCCTATGCCTTAGAGGCAGTCGAGAAATATGGCGCCGTCAAAGGGGGTTTTCTTGCCATGCGTCGGATTTTACGTTGCCATCCGTTTCATAAGCAAGAGGGCATTGAATATGACCCCGTCCCTTGAATGCGGTCTTTTTCACCGTCGCAGCAAGGGGGACTCCCCTTGAAGCGGCACAAAACAACCTGGAGGCGTGTCAATGAGTTTCATCTTAACCCCATTCGCCAAATTGCTTTTGTTGTTTTACAATATCACAGGCAGCTACGGGTTATCTATCATCCTGTTCGGTCTGGTCGTCCGTCTGATCCTCTTCCCCGTCTTCTTGATGGGACGAAAGAGTATGCTGTCCATGAGCGGATTGGCGGAAAAGCAAAAGGTAATTCAGCAAAAGTATGCACGAGATCGGGAACGCTACAGCATCGAGCTGCAAAAGCTCTATGAGCAGGAAGGCGTCAAGCCCTCTGCCGGCTGTCTGTGGTCGTTTTTGCCCATGCCCTTCCTGATGGCACTGTATGCCATCGTCCGCCAGCCCCTCACTTACCTGATGGGAATGACACAGGATCATTTCAATGCCGTTTCTAACCTGCTGTATGGAGAGGTTTTAGACTTTAAAAATATGCAGCTGCAAATGGCACAGGATGTCTTTGTAAACCACGATAAAATTGTTGCAGCCGTGCCCGATTTGGCAAATATGCCCCAAATCGACTTCACCTTCCTGGGGATGAACCTGTCCCAAACCCCGCCCCTGATGTTCTGGAAAGCAGAGGATTTGATGGGCGCCTTCGGTCTTTGGATGATCCCCATCGTCTCTGCGCTCTTAGGCGTTTTGTCCATGGTGGTGACCAATAAGATCAACGCCAAAATCCTGCACACCAGCCGTACCATGGACCCGAGCACCCGCACCACCATGATCATCATGCCGATCTTCTCCCTGTGGCTCTGCTTTGCGATGCCGGCTGCCTTGGGTCTCTACTGGATCGCCAACAGCGTCTTTGCCATTGTGCAGGAATTTATTAACGTCCCCTTCCTGTCCAAGTATCTGAAAAAGCAAGAGACAGAACGAGCCAAACGACAAGAGCAAGAAAAGCAGCGCATCAAGAAGGAAAAGCAGGTGCAGGCCGAGGCAAAGAAAAAGGCCGCCGAGGAAATGCACCGCATCCAGATGGAGCGGAAGCTGAATAAGAGCATTGCGGCAGAAAGCCGTGTGGGCATCCGTGCCTATGCCCGTGGTCGTCTGTATGACCCGGAACGCTACCCCACCTTCCCTTACGAGGAGCCGATGGAGATTTTTAAGGCACAGCAGGCAGAAAAGCAGCGGCTGGCTGAGGAAAAGAAGAACGGCAAGAAGTCGGGCGAGCCTGCCCCCGCCGGGCAGGAGACTGTCGCTCCCGTGGAAACGGTGGAGCAGGAGGTGGTCACCCAGGAGCTTCCCAACCATCCGCAGCCTAAGCAGTCTGTGACGGAAGCCGCCGCCCCCGTGGAAACGGAGGAGGAAGCCTTTGTGGAGGAATCCTTCCTGGAGGACAACGGCGAGGATACGGGCAAAGCGTAATTTCAAGCTTTCCGGAAGAATGCCCCTATGAGGAAAGCACGGTATCATAATTTCTGGCGGCTGCGCCGCCGTGCCGTCAAGGGCGGCACGATAACGCATGAAATGCTTTCCCAGAAATTAGTATAAGGAGACGAAGCCTTATGTTAAAATCAATGGAAGCCACGGGAAGATCCGAGGATGCTGCGGTAAAAAATGCCCTGATGGAATTGGGGCTGGATCGAGACAGTGTATCTGTTGAGGTGTTAGAGCGTGCACGCAGTGGCTTTTTGGGATTTGGAAGTGCACCGGCCAAGGTGAAAATCACCTATGAGGTTCCCGACGAGATCGCAGAGCCTGTGCCGGCGCAGGAAGCACCCCGTCCCACTTCGCCCGTGGAGCAGAAAAAGAAAGAATCAAAAAAGAGCAAGGAAGTCGTTGCAAAGGAAGCAGTGGAGCAGGGAACCCCTGTGGTGCAGGCTCCCCCTGTGGTGCCGTCTGCGCCCACCGAAGCCGCCCCTGCCAAGGCAGGGGATGTGGAGGAACGCATCCGAGACTTTTTATCCGGTCTGTTGGAGAGAATGGACGTGAAGGCAACCATGACCATCACGTCCAAAACGGAGAGCGGCGTTCATGTGATTTTGGAGGGCGAAAAGCTGGGTGCCATCATCGGGCACCGCGGCGAAACCCTCGATGCCATCCAGCAGCTCACAAATTACGCAGTCAACCGCTCCAGAGCACATCGGGTACGCATTCATATTGATGCGGAGAATTACAGAGCCAAGCGAGAGGATTCTCTCAAGCATCTGGCGGAAAAGGTAGCGACGAAGGTGATTAAATATCGGCGCAACATAACGCTGGAGCCGATGAATGCCTATGAGCGCCATGTGATTCATGAAGCCTTGCAGGATTATCCCAATGTGAT
>CAYQRI010000107.1:0-5325 GCA_964420085.1 uncultured Ruminiclostridium sp. | reverse complement strand
AGGGTTTTGAATTTATCATTCAAAACCCTCGTCAGGCCGCATAAACACTGGGTTTTTCAGCCCTGCATCTATTTTGACCTAATGTTATGGAGCTGGTGGACGGACTCGAACCGCCGGCCTGATGATCACAAATCAGTTGCTCTACCGACTGAGCTACACCAGCGTATAGCCCTTGTGGGCTATGTTGCAGGTTTGCGGCTTGTCCTGCGTGCCGGACCCGATACTCGCCGCCTCGGTGCCGGGCGGTAGGAGGAAAGGATTATGAATTTCTGTTGAAACCCATGATAGTATATTAACTTGGTGACACCGAACAAAACGAACAACGTTACCTTTTTTTGAGAAACCTATCATGTATCATACGGACACTGTCTGCTGTGTTGCCCCCGCCGATGTGCATGGCAACCTGTAACCAGCTTAACCCGTTGGCGTACCGATACGATAAAATCTGGCGTATTAGGCTGTCATCCACACTCGCTATGTACCGGTTCAGCTGATTATACAAAATAATCGACTGCGTTATCTTTGACGCTACCAGTTCTCTCTGCTCTGCGATTAGTATTGAGTAGCTTTCCAGACCTCTGCCTTCTGCTGATACGTGGGGCATACCTGTTAGTTTAGCTACCCCGCCGCTTGCTGCACTCTCAAGCTCTGCAAGCTTACGTTTGTCCTCTTCGATCTCTCTGTTCAGCCAATAGAGCTGCGATAGTTCTTTTTTTGTCATCTAGCCACACCCTTCAAATTTCCAATCGATTGGAAATTTTTACATTCTTTAAACCTCTCTCACGTTTATCCCGAACTTTTCCTGCATCATTTTCTTTTTCATCCCGTACACTGCTGTAACGGTGCCTTTCGACTTAACGTCCTCCACGAGCACCCGACCACTCTCGCAGTCTGTATAGACAAAATCAGCAATGTACTTAATGGCTCTTACACGCTCTCCATCAGGCGTTATATAGGCTTCTTGGAGCGTGTAGGCTTGTTGGAGTCTGAGATCGCTTATCTGCCCCGCCTCAAGGCAATGCTTGAGGTACCGGAAGCGCTCTGCCTCTTTTTTGCTGTCGAACTTGATTCCGCAAGCTTCCGTTTTGCGGTTCCCGTACTTGCTTTTCTTTTCAGCTACAGAAGCCTTCGACCGCATATCTGCCAGAAGCTTGTCCGCTATCTGCTTTTGTGCCTTTGGAGATAGGCAGCTTATGTCAATACCCATCTGCGTTCCCCACCCCCATTTCTTCCATCATCCGCCCAATGTCATCCGACGGCATACTTGGAACCACATCTGCACAACACTCCCTCTTTTTCCACCTGTCCCATTTTTCGGCGTTCCGACAGGAGGCTTTCCAGTCTGTCATTTTGTTTTTCCCAACCATCCAGTTTTTGGACGCATAGAAGTCAATAAATTCCTCTGGGATAACGGGAGAATTGCGTTCGAGAACATACGCCCTAACCTCATCGATTGTTGGTGGCTTGAAGCGCTTCTCGCGCGTAACGCCCCTCCCATCGGTAGATGGGTAGGTATCGGTTTCGGTATCGGTTTCGGTTTGGCCATCTTTGTTATCTCCTGCCATCGCTTGCCATGTCTTGCCATTGTTTGGCATATCTTGTTGTCCTTTGCCGTTGTCGGTATCCCACCTTGCGGACGCACCTTTTTTTCCCGCTTTGCTTCTTGAGGAGACCGTTTCCTCATAGCTCCTTTTAAACCTGTCCTCCTGCATCTTAACCCGTGGAAAAAGCACCCGCTCACTTCCGCTGAGCGCAGGAATCTCCCCGTCCTTGCTGTATCTAAGCAAGGCACGGCAGATTCGTCCGAACTCAGCGTCGTTGAGAAGCTCCATTTCCTCTAGGTAGTCATGCGGGAGGGCAGCATAGTTTCTAGCCATGTTGCAGCTCCTTGTTCTGTATTTATTTTTAAAACGGCAATTTGCTGTCATCCATATCTGTAACGTCCTTAAACTCCGGCTCCTTGTATACCTGAGTGCCGCCACCGTCACCGTCTCGATGGGAATCACCGAAGTAAACACTGTCGGCGACGACCTCAGAGACAAATCGACGGCTTCCGTCTTTGTCTGTATAGTCACGGGTTTGGAGCTTGCCCTCCACGATCGCCATTCGACCCTTGGCGAAATAACGGGAGACAAACTCAGCTGTCTGCCGCCATGCCACCACGGCGATAAAGTCAGCCTGCCGCTCACCTGTAGCCTTGTCCTTGAAGTCTCGCTCAACGGCGATGCGAAAGGAAGCGACAGCCACACCGTTTGGTGTATGCTTCAGCTCCGGGGCGGCGACAAGCCGCCCCTGCAATAAGATTTTATTTAACATCCGAATCCTCGCTTTCTTTCTCGGTTGCATATGGAATTTTGCAAACGGTAATTTCGGAGTTAACGTAATCACCAAGCGCTTCGCTGATTTCAAAAGCCTTTGCATCTAAGGAGTCCGGAAGTGCTGAGTGTAGGCGGTTCATCGCCATGATTGCGAGTGGTGCGTCATTGTCACCAGCGTCCTCAAGCACATTTGCGAACTGCTCAATCGTTAAAGGATTGATCTCTGTGCGTTCAAGCTCTTTTTGCAAAACGTTAATTACGTCCTCTATGATGTAGCCTTCCTCATCTTCATACACAAAGTGGTGCCCATAAGCGAAACCTTCTGCACAAACCAATTTTGCGTAGTCTACCTTTGACGGGAGTTTGCCTTTCATGTATTTTATTGCGTTTTTTATTTCTTCTGCCGTCATTTATTTCCCCTTTTCTTTGTGCCCGTGAAGGAACACACATTCGCCGTTCGTGCCGATGTTCCGATAGATCCAATCAAGGGCTTTTTCCTCTGAAAGATGCGTGTTCGCCGCTCTTGCTTCGTATGAAAATTGACCGTTTTCCAGCTTATCTCTGGCACGCTCTACAAGCTCTTCTTTGCCGTGGTTTGCTTCGATGAGGTACAAATCGTATCCTTTCGCTTCTACCCCGTCCATACTGCCTGTATCTGTGGCATAAATAGCGGATTCGCCGTCTTTCCAGATGTGCCAACAGCAGTTTGGAACGTCGTGTTGCAATAAATCTGGCTTTACGGTGCAAAAAGTAGCATAAACAAGGCGGTTGTTCGGTGTTGCTATGTCGATGTTTTTATGACTGACCAGCTTAGCCAACTCCGGCACGAGCCACTCGCAGCAGCAAAAACGTAAAGTTGGACGCTCTTTTGCAAGCTTGCGGATGGTGGAGCGGTTGAAGTGGTCTCCGTGGATGTGGGTTAAGAGCACGAGCTTCAAGTCAGTTTTGTGCGGCTCAATCATCTTGTACGGAACGCCACAGTCTATCAAGATGCGCCTGCCAAGAAGCACGGCGTTTCCCGTGCTCCCCGTGGCGATAATGTTGTAGTCCATCACAGGTCAGACAGGGACACTGTTTCTTGCGGTGCCGCAGGCTTTGTTTTTGCGTCGTCCTTCTTTTGCTCATCCGCCGACAAATCAAAAACATCCTCCCTGCGTGCCATGCCGTCACGGATGCTGTTATACGTCTTGCCAAGTCGGATAAAATCCTGCTCCGAAAATGCATTCACGTTGCAACCGATAAGCTTTTCCAGCGCAGAAGCTGGAACCCCGAAATCATCTTGGAACATACGGGTCATTTTGCGGACACGGTCAATCAAAGGCTCCTTGTTCGCCCCTCTGAGCGTTTCGCCGCAGGCAGAAACCGCAGAATCAATTACATCGCCCGGAATAACGCCAAGGATGCAGGAACGAAGCCGCCGTGCGCCTTGGTTGGCTACAAGCTCGTAAATGTCACGGGGGTCCGTGAGCGGGAACGCTCCGCTTCTTGTTTGGCGGATGTGAGGAACCGTGAACACCTTAGTCTGGCGTGTGTTGGTCTCCAAATCCCACGCATAGGACATGACAACACTTTCTCCGTGCTTCTGCTCCAGCTCAATGATTCCGAAATCGACGTTGCCCCAGTTCTGAGCTACCGCCTCCGCAAGGCGGATGGAAGGCCCAGTGACTTTCTGTCCACCCCGTGGGTATTCGTACATTGCGCTCTCGGCAAGGCTCTTTCTCTGGCAGGAACGCATGATGCGGTTAAACGCTTCGATTTCGTCCCTCGGGAATCTCTTTGCCACGACCATTGCAGCCTGCACTTCCTGTGCTTGCCTTGAGGTCATCATCTGCTGGGTTACGGCTTGGGCACCGTTTTTCGCAGGTGTTGCACCTGCAAAGATATTTGTAACAGCCATTTCACTCATAGATATATCCTCCGTCAATCAAAAATTGTTTCAGTGCTTTCAGCTTGGAAAGCTTGTCCGTCACGGTAAAGGCTAGCTGCATCACGGGATCCCCTGCATCGGGCGGTTTTCTTTCTTGCTCAACAACAGGCGGGGCGAGCGCTTCGACCGCTTTAACCGTGTTGGTTTCGATACGGTTAGCTTCCTCACGTTCTTCAGCTTGCTCCCTCTCTCTCTCGAGAGCTGCGTGCCGCTCCGTGACCGTGTCAATGGCATCTGCCATACGCAGCGACTTTTTGTACTCAACCGTTATCTCATCCTTGTGCTCGTGCGTCTGGATGCAGTGCAAATCCTCCGCAACCTTGCAGACAAACGATGTGACAGCGTCCTGCAAGCCTTTTTTAGACGCAGACAGCGTGACAGGAACAGGGCACCGGCTCCAAGTCAGCCACTCGACATGATTGGCTACGCACAGTTCGTCAAAAAACGCTTTGAGGTCGGCTTCCCGCTGCTTCTTCAGCCCGTCCGTCACGGCGTCGATTTTCTTCTTGAGCACCGTGTCAGCGGTTTTGTACCGCTCTGACACAAGGCATTTATAGACCGTTTCAAACTGGTTGTACGGCTCTAAGACCGCTCTTTTGACCGCTTTGCGCTCTTCTTCCAGCTGGTCAAAATCCTTGCGCAGGTCGGTTCTGACGGCTTTTACGACTTTCACTGTGTCCTCTGTGACCGCCAGTGCCATCGCTGCTGCTACATTGCGGTCGATTTTCTCGGACAGCTCCTTCAACTGTTCTTCTATGATCGGGAGCTGCTTCAGCGTGATAAGTTCCGTCATTCCATCGCACCCCCCGACAGGATGAAATCGGAAAACTCGCTCTCCTTTTTGTCGATGTAGTCAGCGACTGCATAGTCCTTGGACTTCATGATAAAATCGAGAAAATCATCGATGTTCTCCTTGATGAATTTTTTTGCATCGCTCTCGGTTGCATCGATTACGATCCGCTTCGGGAAAAATTTAAATCCTTCCATTTTTACCTCCGTTGTGTTAAGATGTTGTTGATTCTTTATCTTTGCCGCCTATCGGAATTGCCGTTCCGTGGGCGGCTTTTTTAATTCTGGTAG
>CAYQRI010000106.1:0-5347 GCA_964420085.1 uncultured Ruminiclostridium sp. | reverse complement strand
GACCCTCGTGAGGTCGAAGACCGTATCTATAGCCAGTGGGAGCAGAACAAGTGCTTCGCCGGCATTCGAGATGCCAAGAAAAAGCCCTATACCATCGTCATGCCGCCCCCCAACGTCACCGGTCAGCTCCACATGGGACACGCCATGGACTGCACCTTGCAGGATATCCTCATTCGCTTCAAGCGGATGCAGGGCTACGCCGCCCTCTGGATTCCCGGCACCGACCACGCCGGTATTGCCACCCAAATCAAGGTGGAAGAGGAGCTGCGTACCAAGGAGGGTCTGACCCGCTATGACTTGGGTCGTGATAAGTTCTTGGAGCGTGTGTGGGAGTGGAAGGAAAAATACGGCGGACGCATCGTCGAGCAGCAGAAGAAAATGGGCGCCTCCTGCGATTGGGAGCGCTCCCGCTTCACCATGGATGACGGCTGCTCCAAGGCCGTGCGGGAAACCTTCTGCGAAATGTACGAAAAGGGTCTCATCTATAAGGGAAGCCGCATCATCAACTGGTGCCCCAACTGCGTCACCGCCCTTTCCGATGCCGAGGTCGAATATGTGGACAAGCCCGGTCACCTGTGGCATATGCGCTACCCCCTCACCGACGGCTCCGGCTATCTGGTCGTCGCCACCACCCGTCCCGAAACCATGATGGGCGATACTGGTGTTGCCGTCCACCCCGATGACGAACGCTACAAGCATCTCGTCGGCAAAACCTGTATGCTGCCCCTCATGAACCGTGAAATCCCCATCGTCGCAGACGACTATGTCGAAATGGACTTCGGCACCGGCTGTGTCAAAATGACCCCCGCCCATGACCCGAACGACTTCGAGGTCGGTCTGCGTCACAATCTGGACACCATCAAGGTCATTGACGACAACGGCAGCATCAACGAGGAGGGCGGCAAATATTGCGGCATGGATCGCTACGAAGCCCGCAAGGCCGTCGTTGCCGACCTGAAGGAGCTGGGTCTTTTGGAAAAGGAAGAACCCTATAACCACAACGTCGGCACCTGCTATCGCTGCCACAATGACGTGGAACCGATCATCTCCGCCCAGTGGTTTGTCAAAATGGAGCCGCTCGCCAAGGAGGCCCTGCGTGTGGTGCAGGAGGGCGAAACCAAGTTTGTCCCCGACCGCTTCTCCAAAACCTACCTCAACTGGATGGAAAATGTCCACGACTGGTGCATCTCCCGTCAGCTCTGGTGGGGACATCAGATCCCCGTGTGGTACTGCGAGGACTGCGGTCACATGACCGTTTCCCGTACTGATGCCACCGTCTGCGAGAAGTGCGGCTCCACGCACATCACCCGTGACCCCGACGTGTTGGATACCTGGTTCTCCTCCGCTCTGTGGCCCTTCTCCACCTTGGGCTGGCCCTCCAAGGCAGAGGATTTGGACTATTTCTATCCCACCGATGTTTTGGTCACCGGCTATGATATCATCTTCTTCTGGGTTGCCCGCATGATCTTCTCCGGCTGCGAGCAGACCAAGAAAACACCCTTCCACACCGTATTTATCCACGGTCTGGTGCGTGACGACAAGGGACGCAAAATGTCCAAGTCCTTGGGCAACGGCATTGACCCGCTGGAAATGGCGGAGAACTTCGGCGCCGATGCCCTGCGGTTTAACCTCATCACCGGCAACTCCCCCGGCAACGATATGCGGTTCTATACCGAGCGCTGCGAGGCCATGCGGAACTTTGCCAACAAAATTTGGAACGCCTCCCGTTTCCTGATGATGAACCTCACCATCGAGGAAAACACCCTGCCCGAAAAGCTGGAGCTGGAGGACAAGTGGATTCTCTCCAAGCTGAATACCGTCATCAAAGAAGTCACCGAAAACATGGAAAACTATGAGCTGGGTGTGGCGGCACAGAAGCTTTACGACTTCATCTGGGACACCTACTGCGACTGGTATATCGAAATGACCAAATCCCGCTTGCAGGGCGAGGACGAGGACGCTAAAATTCAGGCACAGAAGGTCTTGTGCTATGTCCTCACCGATGTTTTGAAGCTCCTGCATCCCTTCATGCCCTTCCTCACCGAGGAAATTTGGCAGGCTCTCCCCCACGCCGCCGACTGCACCGAAAAATTCCTGATGCTCCAAACTTGGCCCGTCTATCAGGATGCCCTCTCCTTCTCGCAGGAGGAAAAGGCGGTCGAGCTGCTGATGGATGCCGTAAAATCCGTCCGTACCCGTCGTTCCGAAATGAACGTCCCCCCCTCCAAGAAGGCAAAGCTGACCATCGCCACCGCCGAGGGCGACGTATTCACCGCCGGCATTCCCTTCCTGAAGCGGCTGGCCTACGCCAGCGAGGTCGTCGTCACGGACGCTGTATCTGAGGGTGCCGACAAGGGTATGGTCACCTGCATCACCCATGCCGCTCGTATTTTCATCCCCCTTGCCGAGCTAGTGGATTTGGAAAAGGAAAAGGCACGCATCGCCAAGGAGCTGAAAAAGACCCGTGCCGACTTGGAGAAAATGCAAAACAAGCTCTCGAACCCCGGCTTCCTTGCCAAGGCGCCCGAAGCCGTGGTGAACACCGAAAAGGAACGAGTTGCCAAGCTCACCGCTTTGATTGCACAGCTGGAGGAACAGGAAAAGAGCCTTTGATGCCTACTTTCTGCCGAAATTCCGACGCCTCTTTCAGCGTTTGACAAAAATTTCCACTCATATATTCTATAATCGCCGTATACTGGAACGTTTCCAGTATACGGCGATTATTATTTTCCCAAGGTAGGCGTCTATTTGGCACCGACGGGGAAATCGCATACACAACAACCAAGCCGAAAGGAGTGCTTTTCATGGCTGTCGCCTCCAGCACAAATCACCGTGCACTCACCGTATCCCTTGTGGGGGAAATTGACCATCATCGTGCAAAGTCCGTCATGCAGGAGATCGAGCAGGAGATTGACGAGGTTCTCCCCCGTGCGCTTTTCGTAGACTGTCGGGGCATTACCTTTATGGATAGCTCCGGCATCGCCGTCCTGCTGCGTCTTTGGCGGCGGATGGAGGAATTGGGTGGGACAATCTCTGTGACGAATCTCCCCCCACAGCCTGCACGGGTATTAAATGCCGCCGGCATCGGGCGGCTCATTCCCATCACATGAGGAAGGAGTACCACTATGCGTACCATTACATACACCAATCAAGTCTCCCTTGTCTTCCCCTCCCGTTCTGCCAACGAGAGCTTTGCCCGTGCCGCCGCCGCCGCCTTTGCCGCCCAGCTCGACCCCACCCTAGACGAATTGGGTGACGTGAAAACTGCCGTCAGCGAGGCGGTCACCAATGCCATCGTCCATGCGTATCCGAACAGCTTGGGAAATGTGGAGCTCAAGCTCCGCATTTATCCCGGAAATGAGCTGGAAATTCTGGTGCGGGATTGGGGCGTGGGCATCCCCGACATTGAAAAAGCCCGCACGCCCCTCTTTACCACCGGCAATGAGGATCGCTCGGGCATGGGCTTCACCATCATGGAAAGCTTCATGGACAGCATCAAGGTGCGTTCCACCCCTTCTAAGGGAACCACCGTCACCATGCGAAAACGATTTTCTGTGCGGGCAGGAGTGCGGCCGTGATTGCTCCGGAGCGTCTCTCCCTCATCGTGCTGGCACAACAGGGGGACAAGGATGCCTGCGAACGCTTGGTCACAGAAAATGCGGGACTCATTTGGAGCATTGTGCGGCGCTATACCCGCAGCACGGTGGAAAACGAAGACCTGTATCAGCTTGGCTGCTTGGGCTTTTTGAAGGCGGTGCAAGGCTTTGACCCTGCCTTCGGGACGCAGTTTTCCACCTATGCCGTCCCCAAGATCGCCGGAGAGATTCGACGTTTTTTACGAGATGACGGCATGGTGAAGGTCGGACGCGGCATGAAGGAGCAGGCGTTTTTGATCCATCGTGCCCGCACGGAGCTGATTGCCAAATTGGGACGGGAGCCTGTCTTGTCTGAGCTTTCCGAGATGACGGGACTGACGCCGGAGGAAATCGCCGCCGCCGACCTTGCCATTTCCTCTGTCGCCTCCCTACAGGCGGAGACAGGCGAGGACGGCTTGAGCTTGGAGGGGATGCTTGGCACGGAATCCCCTGAGGAGGGCATGGTGGAGCGGGTCGCCCTGCAAAGCGCCATTGACCTTCTGCCCGAACGGGAACGAATGCTGATTTATCTTCGCTATTACAAGGGGCTGACCCAGGACAAGACCGCCAAACGCTTGGGGGTCAGTCAGGTACAGGTCTCCCGACTGGAAAAGAAGGCAATTGCATTTTTAAGAAAAGAGCTGACCGATCCCTAGTCGTTCCGATTCTTTCTTGGCAGAAAGTTTTTTCACCCTCCGCCAAAGGAGCAACCCTCCGCCGCACGGGCGGATATGGAATCCGCCCCTATTCCCCCCTTGGGCGCATCCGTGGATTCAACCGCCAACGTGCGAACTCGACACGAGCAGCGCCAGCGCCGCTCGCTCTACCACACGATCCTGTCTCCCGACCTTGTCCCACGCAAACAGAGGGACAAGGTCATGGGGCAGGATGGGGACGGGACGCTCGATGAGTCCCGCCGTATACGCCAGCACGCCCACCACCTGTGGGGCGGAAGCCCGCTCCCGCAATAGACCCACGTCCCAATCACGGTCACGCTTCGAGAGCCTGCGTCCATCCTCGCTGACCAACAGGGGTAGGTGGCAATAGCTCGGCGGGGTGTACCCCAGCTTTTTCATCAGCCAAAGCTGACGAGGCGTGGAGGGCAGCAAATCGCAGCCACGCACCACACGGGTGACTCCCATGGCACCGTCGTCCACCGCAACAGCAAGCTGATAGGCATACACGCCATCCGACCGCCGCAAAATGAAGTCTCCGCAGTCGGTGTCGAGCTGCTCAGTCTGTCTGCCAAAATTCTCGTCCGTAAAGGCGAACGGCTCTGACGGTACCGTCACTCGATACGCCGGTCTACGTCCTTCTCCCCTGCGTGCCGCTCGTTCTTCCGGCGAAAGCAGGCGGCAGCGTCCGTCATACACCCGAAACCCGTCTGAGGCATGAGGGGCAGATGCGGCAAGCAGCTCCCTTCTGGAGCAGAAGCAAGGATAAACCAGTCCATCCTGCGCCAGCCTTTGAAAGGCTTCTTCATAAACGGCGGTGCGGTGGCTCTGGGTATACTGCGCCGTATTGGGCTGCCAGCCCACGTCCCAATCCAATCCCAACCACTGCAAATCCTCGGCAAGCTGCACGGCATACTCCGGCTTGCAGCGATCCGGATCCAAATCCTCCATACGCAGCAGCATCTCGCCGCCCAAGGCTCGGACATCCAGCCACGCCAGCAGGGCGGCAAAGAGATTGCCTAAATGCATCCGCCCGCT